>JBLHKE010000081.1:0-16307 GCA_047619485.1 Verrucomicrobiales bacterium
GAATCCGGGTCATCTAGGGGCGGTGCACCTGCACCCGCATGTAGCGGAAGGCAGCTTCGGTTACGGGCTTGATTGAACGATAGGTGCGGAGTTGCGGGCTAGCTTGATCGGCAGGCAGTTGTTGAATTTCGGCAGCCGTGGCCGAATGCCATCCGAGAAGGTCGTTGGAAAGCTCTACAGCAAAGTCGAGATCGACCGCCGCCCGCGCCTCGTGGTAGCGGAGAACCAGGTGGCCGCCTTCCACCTCAACCGCCGGAAGGTGCCCTGCGGTGGCTCGTGGATTTGTGGGATCGAGTCCGAATCCATAGCGCAGGAGTTGCACGATGCCGGCATTGCCAATGTCCGCCGCGGCGAAGCTGTCGATGCTTCCCCCACTCCCCGCGAAATGCCGCGCACGCCAGT
The DNA here is from genome assembly GCA_047619485.1 of Verrucomicrobiales bacterium. Classification (GTDB taxonomy): domain Bacteria; phylum Verrucomicrobiota; class Verrucomicrobiia; order Verrucomicrobiales; family DEV007; genus JBLHKE01. Next base: position 403 of record JBLHKE010000081.1, read on the forward strand.
CTTCGAGATTGAACAATTCCGGAACGATCACCACTTCGGCCGCGGCCGGTTCTGCGCGCTCGTAAGTCGTGTCGGCCACTACAGAAAGGATCACCGTGGCGGCACCTCCCGAGAGCTGGCCACCGGCCAGCGGCGTCACTTCGATCAAGGCGAAGGTCTGCTGTGGTGCGAGGCTGTAGAAAAGAGGAATGGCTTCATAGTCGCTGCCGCTCCGCGCCGTTCCCTCGATCTTGAAACGCAGCAGCGCAGCGCTCTCGACATCACCGCCACGATGGACGACGAAGACCCCTTTTTGAACGCCCGCGACGGCGGCGACCGGCACCAGGGCCTCCACCCAAATCTGTGGTTTGAGATTCTCGATGACCAACTGCGCGACGTTGGAACTTCCAGTGGAGTAAGCCGACGACTCGAGCAGACGCAATTCCACGACCTCATCGACCTCGGTCAGACTATCAATGAAAGGCAACACGGACACGACGACCGAACTGGCCCCGGAAGAAAACGTGACCGTGCTTGGAAGTGTCGAATAATCGACGCCATTGATCGCACTGCCGCCGATCTGCAGGGATACCACCAGCAGGTCGTTCGTCGAGCCCCTTCGAGTGATCGTGAACGTCCCGGAATTTTGCCCCGTCTCGCTCGCAAAAGCATCTGTGGCCGCGATGTTAATCAGCGCCGGCAGGGCGAGCGATCCGGCGTCGATGTTGCCGTTCTCGACCAGGGTGTAGAGGGCATCTCCAGCGGGAAGCGTGTAACTTTCCAAAGTCAGGACGCTGTCCGTGAAGCCGCTGCCATCGCCATTCGCGTCGATGGCCAACTCGCTACCATCAGCAACCGCCCGCAGTTGCAGATAGTCAGTCAGGTGTTGTGAATTCCCCGCGAGAGCAACGCTCACGTCGATCACATCGCCTTCGGCGGGATTGAAATCCGCGATGCGATCCTGGCCGTCGGTCGCGGATTGAATTATAAAACGATCCGCCCCCTCCGCTCCGGTCAGGATGTCGTCTCCCTCGCCTCCCGCGATGAAGTCCGCGGCGGTGCCGCCCACCAGAGCATCATTGCCTATTCCACCCGAAATGGTATTCGCCTTACCATCATCTGGCTGCATCAGCGTCAGGTCGTGGCTCGCCTCGGCCATGTCCCAGATCACATAGCCGTGTTCCCGACCCAGCACCGCGTCCCGCACCAACCTCTGTCGGGTCGAGGCCACGCCATCGAGGGAGATCCCACCGACCGAAGCCGTGATCCACTGGCTGGGACTGGTCGCTCCCGCAGGATCGAAAAAGGCGATTTCGATCTCGCCCTCGGATGGACGATGGGCGGCTGCCTCATCCCGCACCCGCAATTTGATCCGCGTCGTCATCTGCTCGTCATCGGTGGCATGTTCGAAGACAAGACGGCCGCCTTCGACATCGGCATGGGTGAACTCATCGCCGACGGCGAGGGTCGAACCTTCCTCTTCCCCACGAAGATGGAGCCCGCCCGAGGCAGGCGCGGCGAGCAAGGTGTAAACCAGATCCTCCGCGTCACTGTTCAGATCCGCCGTACGCAGCATGACACCGGTGGTCGCGCCAGCGTAGGCCACCAGCCGCGACGTAAGTAACTCCGGGCCGCGATTGTCGTTCGACGGCCCCGTCCCTCCACGGAATTCATTGAGATTGCTGATTCCGTCCCCATCGGGATCGAGCGCCGAGTCGTCGCTATCGGGATCGAGGCCATGCAACTTTTCCCACCAATCGGGCATCCCGTCTCCATCGGTATCCGTCACCGGCAGCGAGACCGTGAGATCCAGCCGGTAGGTCGCGCCGCGGGCGGCGGTCGAGAGATCGAAATGATCTTCTCCCGGCACGGCGATGTTTGCCACCCGGCCATCGAGACTGATGGTGACATGCTGATAGGCCTTCGGCTGCGTGGTGAGAGCCACGGTGCCCTCGAGGGGAGTGAGGTCAGTGGCGAGCAAGGAATGGGGAATCTCGATGAAATAGGAATAACGACCTTCGTCGTGCGGCGCCAGATTCGCCCGCATGACGCTGCTCTGGTTGTCCGGCCCTGAGATGGTCCAGACCAATTCGCCCTCGTGGAGGATCTCACCGCCACTATTCTGGTTGGTGACGTGCCCGTAGAAGACGGTCGCCGGTTCCGTTCCGGAAGCGCCGTTCGCCGCCACGGCACCCGCGATGGCGAAACAGAAGGATAGAAGTGTGATTGCTCTCATGGGATGCGAAATGTGTGGTCGACGGATCGGGCGGTTCAGTTGCCGCGATAGCCGTAGGTTTTGAAGACAAGCTTGATGTCGCTCACTTGCTGGATGAACCGCCGGAGGCCTTCGTCGGGATCAGCGTTGAGGGTGAGGCCAGGAATGATCAGAACCCACTCGGTGTTCCAGACTGACCGACCAACCAGGCGATTGTCGAAGACCAGCTCGTCATCGTCGATGGCGTCGGTTCCGTCGTGGTAGGCGCGGAAACTGGAGAACTTCCGGGGCCGCCCCATACCTCCGTTCAAGCCGTCGATCGCGGGCACCCAGGCACCGCTATCCAGGTTCGCCTGGGTGGCGGGTATCGGGATCGGAATGCTGGCGTCCACCACGTTCCAGAGCCGCTGGTAGAGTTCGTCCCCCGCGGTCGAGGAGGCTCCGGCGGTCGGAATGGTCATGATGTCCGTTCCGGCTGGAATCAGATAGACCCGCGGTGCCGCCGGAAGTTCCACCATGAGATCGTCGTCGTAATCCGAGAACCAGATGCCCGCGCCGTTGATCTTCGTCGCGTAGTTGCTGGCGTCGTAGGCATGGTCGCCACCCTTTAGCGAGCGGCCGAAAAAGTTGTTACCAGCGATGATCTGTGAAGGGAAGCGGATGACAAGCCCGGGCTGCGGAACGTGCTCGCCAGCCGCATTTCGCTCAGAGGTGAAGGTGCGGCAATGGGTGCGGAATTCCGGCTCGAGCCACAGGTCATCGACGTAGGAACGCTCAAGAAACTGCGTCCAAGCCGCATCCGCGGCCCCCCCGCCATCGGAAGGCATGAGACCCTTCATCTCCGTGCGCAGAGACATCTTTCCGGTTTCCAACTGCGGGTTGTTGATCCCGAGCTGGCCACGCTGGGAATCGAAATTCGTCTTCAGCCAAGCGAGGGATCCGCCAATACCGCCGGCACCCGACTGCGGCCCGCCGCTGTAGTTTCCAAGCCCACGTGTGGAGACGATGTCGGCCAGCACCCCGCTCGGCGAACCGGGATCGCCGGGCGCGAAATTCGTCTCGTAGTCGTAGGCCTTCGCCGCCAGATAGGCGTAGCGCGCCGCGAGGTCGAACGCGTCCCGATAGGTCTGCAGCGCGTGGTTTCGCGACACCCGGAAGGTGAAGTCCTGATACCGTTCGCGCTGCGTTTGCGCCGCCACCCGCTTGTTGAAGGCCTGGCGTTCGTCCACCAATCTGGAACCCTCGTCGAGCAGTGAGCGGTACTGGTCGGACAATTGCCGCAGGGCCTGAATTTCCTTGAAAACGGCGATACGAAGCACTGGCTCGTCGCCGGCCAGATCCTCGAGCCCCTTGAGCCACTCCTTTTTGCTGAGGGTCAGTGCATCGTTGTCGTTGGCGAAGGTAACCCCGAGCTGGTAGGCGCTGATCCCGATTTCCTCGATCAGTTTGGCGATTTTGAGCACACCATCGATCGTACGAAAACCCGCTTTCGTTGAGGTTGTAGAGATTTCAAAACCGGCCCTCGCCGCCGAGAGGGCGTCACCTGGTCCGGCTGCCACACCGACGATCGGAAGAATAGTCGGAACCCCGAATTTTGCTGCTTTCTGGGCACCAATCACGATCTCCTCAGTGGTCTTGGTAACGTCCCGCCCCACTTCGATCGCCTGGATAATGGTATCGAAGACAAACTTCACCGACTCGAACTCCTTGTTGCGCTGTCGAATGCGTCCCGAGGAATCCAGCCGGGCGCTGATGATCTGCGCCTCGCGCACGATCGCTCCCTGGAGTCCGTCCCACGCCCCGATTGCGGCCGCGATGGACGCCTCCTGCTGCACCATCCGGTTGATGAGAATCTGCAACTCGCCGGTAGCGGGACGCGCGCCCCAAGCGTTTGGAGCCTGGAAGGTGTAGCCTGCCGCCTTGACGGGAAAGGATTGTTGCAATCCGGTGAGCGGAACCTTCGGACTCACGAGGTCGGTGTAGTCGACGGAGAAGAGGCCATTGCGCGCGTCGTCGTAGTTCAAGGAATTTGTCGCGTTCGCGAAGGTCGAAGAGAAGATCGCGGAGTAGTCCTCGTCGAGAATGTCGCTGATATCGTTGTCCTCGGCGTCGGCGATTTCCCGATCGGCAACACCACTGAGCGCAGTGCGCAGGGCGCCACCGCTAAGATTCCCATTGCCGTCGAAGGTTGCGAAGGCAGCGGTTGGGCCAGGGACGGTCTTCTTGGTGATCTCCCGCACGCTCACATACATATAGAGCCCGAGGTCGGGGCCATCGTAGCCCGCCGGATAAAGCTGGCCGGGGCCGACCGTGCCCGCATAGGGCTTGCCGAAAATCTTGATCAGCTGATTCCTGTAGGAAAGATCCTCCTGGAAGGTAGCATTACGGAATGCCAATTCGCTGTTGGCGACATTGCGCAGGCGGTTGCGATCCTCGTTGGCGTTGTTCCAGATCGCGCGGGCGCTGTCCAGGGCGCCGACGGCGCGCTGGTAGATCTGGTCGAAGTGACCTATCGACGATACAGTCCCGGCTCCGTCGACCGCCTCTGGGTCGATGTCGAAGACGACCGCGTCGCGCGGCAGGCCGAGCGGATTATTGCCCTGGTTGGCCTCGTCGAAGGTCTGCTGGATCGCGTTGAGATTGGCGGAAATGACCTTGATGTCGTCATTGGTAGTGCGATCCACCTTCTGGACGCCTTCGAGGGTCTCGTTCGGATGCTCGGAGGGTAGCAGCGCGTTGGCCGTGGCCCAGTCGAAGAGGGCTCCCTGGCCCGCACGCCGCGCCCAGCCCTGGACACCCCACGCGCGGTCCTCGTTCGAGTCGGTGTATCCCTGCCACTGCGCTTGCGGGTCATCAACATAGCGGTCGCGGTAGGTCTGGCTCACGATCTCGGCTCCTGTCTTGGCCTTGGCCGCAGCGGTCTCGGCGAATTTGCGCTCGTCGAGGAAATCCACCTTGATCACGATGTCCTGCAGGTTGTAGAACTCGGAGCGCGAGACCCAGTTGAAGAACGGCTGCTGGAGCAGCTCGAACTGGTTGCGCAGCGCCGTCAGGTAGTGCCCCCAGGCGTCGCCGTGTCCCTGCGGGTAGAGAATCATGGCGTCGTCCTCGTTGATGAAGCCGTCCTGGTTGATGTCGCTGATGTTGTAGTTCAGCGCGTAGGCGGCTTCGCCTTCCCCCTTGGTGAAGTTCCAGAACATCCGGTTGTAAACCGGGCGCGCGAAGAAATCGTCGACGCCGCGCAGCATGCCGAGTTCCTCCTCAAGCAGATCAGAAGCCTGGTTCTGGAAGCTGAAAATGGAGGGCGGAATGCTACCGCCGTCGATCCCGATCGTGGGGTCAAGGGAATCGACGTAGGCCTCGTTGCCGAGCACCGTGTAAAAGTCCGAGATGCGGGTCGAGGCAAGCTGGAGGGCGTTGGCGATCGCTGGGCTCGCCACCGGGCGCGACAGGTCGATGGTGAGGTCGCGACCGCGCTTGAGGATCGTCTCGTAGAGCTCGATGAGGCCGACGTTCTCGATGACATTCTTGTCCGGATTAAGTGCGACCGGTCCCTCGAAGCGGGGGCCGAACTGCTGGAGCATGCTGGTGACCGTGGCCGGGTTGTCGCCATTGAAGTCGCGGATGCGCGCCTCGTAGGGGTTGACCGCGTCGAGCACGCGCTTGATCCAGCCCTGCGCCAACTGGGCGCGGAAATCGGGGATGCCGTCGAGGTCGAAGTCCTCGAAGGGCTGCGAATTACCGGCCCCGGCCCAGGTGAAATTGATGCGATTGCTCGCTACCTTATTGCCACTTCCGCGGCTGACGATTTCGTGCTTGTTCCAGTTGGTGCCGTCGGGCTCCTCGTTCTTGTGGCGGTAGCGGACGAACCAGAAGGTGTCGGCGATGAGCACCTCGGGCGCGTTCGGGTTGCCTTTCAGGGTAATCCCGTAACGACCCTTTCCTTGCTTCCCGCTGTCGTCAGGAAAGACCTTCCAGGGATTCGTTTGCCCGGAGGGAATCAGATCCGGCGGGGGCACGTTGAGGCTGCCGTCGTCGGGGCGGTACCACCAGTCGAAGAAGAGGTCGTCCGCGTTGGTTCCGAAGTCGCCGGTATGGCGCAGGACGAGGTTCTCGTCGAAGACGTTGTCGGATTCCACCGTCTTGATCGAGCCGCGGTAGCGCTCCCGCCGGTCGATCTTGATCACGTGCGGGGTGATGGGTAAGCCGCCGAAGCTGGGATCGTTGTTCTCCATCACCGTGACGTAGCTGACATCTGGGTAGGGGGTCGACGTGCCGGGCAAGGTGCCGGTTGGGTTCATGAAATCGCCGTTGGGAATGAGGGCGAGCCCGGAGCCGAGAGCCCGTTCAGGAACGCCAATCCCCTTGAGCTTCTTCGGAATCATCACCGTCGATCCCAACTCGATGGGCACCATTTTGACTTCACCCGTCACGGTGTCGACATCCGACTTGCCGTCGAGGCCCACCCAGAATGGTATCGGCGTGGCAGGAGTAGGAGATCCCGCAGGGTTCGGTACCGTGAGTCCGTTAGGATTGCGGGAATGCGCGAACAACTTGTCCACGGCGGCGTCCCATTGCGTTTTCTTCGTCGTGGTGTCCGACGAAGTCGCAACCAGTGCCTTCAGCGCGTTCCGATCGTCGTCGGTCAGGATATTGGGCTCCAGCACATAGACCGCCGGCGGGGGCGCGGTTAGGCTGGGATCACCGATGTCCTTGTCGTTGAGGAGACCGATGACCTCGAGCGCTCCCGTCCGCGTCGCGAAGGGCGCGATGTTCTCGACATACTGCGCGAGCGGATTGTAGCGCACCCGATTCTGCAGCGAGGCGGGAAGATCCACAAAGGCATACTTGCCACCGGAGACCCTGGTCTTGCCATTGGCAGGTTGGAGCGCGGGAGGGAAATCCTCCACTTTCAAGTTCACCTGGCGCACATCCAGAACCTGGGCCACCCGTGCGCTCCAAGAGGTTTTCCAAAAGCTCTCGTTCGCAGCGGGATTGAGCGAGTCGAAGACGACTTCCGCCGAGGCGAAGGCGGTCACTTGCGGCAGGCCGGGCGTATCGATGGTGCGGAGATTCCCCTCGAAGTCGGCGATCGTCATCTGCGGATGGTCTGCGCGAAACTCTCCGCCGGAGAAGGTCAGGGTCTCGCCAGCCTTCAACACCGGCACGACATCAGGCCAGTCGCTCTTATAGAGGATCTTCGTCGGGACGTTCGCCTTTGCCGCATCGTTAGGATCTATATCAAAGGACTTTTTGAAGACGGCTGTCAGGGGAATGGGTATTCCAAGGGAGCCTGTGATCGAGTCCTGCTGAGCCGTTCCCACCTTACGCACGACGGTATCGGGCACAGTGGCGAGAAGCTTGGTAACATCTTGCGGAAGAAAAGTGACACAGTCCCCTGTCTGTGGGCCCGTCGCAAGGTGACTGGCCACCGTGAAAGTGATCTCCACATTTTCTCCAGAACCGGGCGCGAAGAACCTCTTCTTCTCCTCGGTGGTTTCCCTAAGGGCACCGGGCTTTCTGCTGCCATTCGCATTTTCCGGCCACCAGAAATTCGGTGACATGCGGTAGGAGGGGGAGGTGACGAACCAAGCATTATCGCCGCCGGAAATCGCCCAGTTCGAACCACGATGGTCTTCCCAGTAAGTGTTCTGCGCGAGCAAGTCGGTTCCAAAGGTGTTCGGGCAGGGCACGGCACCATCGACGAAACCGATCGGGTAGAACGGAATCACCGGCTCGCCCGCTTCCATGCGGACGTACGGCTGGGCGGCCAGCAGATTCGCGGTCGGCGAAGCGGGAATAGTCGCGAACTTGTAATTCGCTTCAAAGGCAGCTCCCGTCGCAGCGGTATCCTGCGCCTGCACCTTGTAGACGTTCATCTTGAACTCTTCCTCGGCGACATCGAAATACTGCACGAGGACGAAAGGATCCGACGTGTATGGGTTACCAGACATCGGCATGTTTGCGGAAAACCTCGAACCCGTATAGACATTGAGGTCGTTGTCGCGCAGCGCGTAGGCCGCCAGCGGCCGCGGAGAGACCTGGGCATAGCGCAGCGAGGGCGCCATGAGGCCGTGTTCCTCGTTCGGGTTGAAGCCGGGCGCACTCCGATCCGGTTGATTGTAGATGCTCGCCTGCTGCAAGCGGGACGGATCGAAGGTCGTGGCGCGACCAAATCCTCCCGCAGGCGGGGCTACAGCCTGGTCGCTGCCAGCGGAATCCTCACTCTCGCTGCCCCACTGACTGGCGATGACGATGCGCCCGACGCGATTGGAGGCAACCGAGTAGGTGGCAAGATCGGCGACCGCCGTCCCGGTCACTCTTCCGGCTAACAACATAAGATCATCGGACACCACAACATCTTTAGCCATCACATTGAACACGAGATTGGGAATAACCTTCGGAGCCCTAGGATCTCCAACATCCAGAACCGAACTCCCAGAATTGGAAACCGTGAAAAGATATCCACCATCCAGTGAAATGGCTGTGGCACTGACGCTAGGAGTATTTCCGATCTTGGAAGGTAAAAGCGGATCGGAAACAGAAAAGATGTCCACAGCAGTGCCGCCCGCGATGTAGGCGTAACCGTCTTCCACGACTATATCAAAGGCGCCCGACAACCCCGACCGCTGAGCCAACAATGTCGGCACCCCGGGATCGGAAATATCGAAAAGATATAGCGATAAGTTTGATTCGGAAGTCGCGTAGAGCACCCCGCCGTCGACGGCGATGGCACCCGCTCGACCGACCGTGGCCGTCCCCAGCGGGAGCGGGCGTGTCGGATCACTGATATCGACAATGGTCACCGCACCATCAGCATCGGCGCCGACAAACAGTAGGTCACCGGAAACAGCGAGCGTGCGCGCCCCGTCGAGTTTGTCGAAGCCGCCGACACCGTCCTTGATCATCGACAGAAAGCGCGGACTGACCGGGTTCGAGACATCGATGATTGTCACCGCCTTGTCGGCGGTCGCGACCACGAAGGCGAACCCGTCCTGCACAACCACGTCGATCGCTCCGTCTAGGTCGTTAAATTCTCCCGCCCCATCGATGACCTCCGAGATCAGCCGGGGGGAGAAGGGATCCGTCACGTCGACGATGGACAACCCGTCCGTCTGCGGCGAGACGGCATAGGCAAGTTGGCCGTCGAGAGCGATTTTCGCGGCACCGGATAGGCGGGCGAAGGACTTACCAAAAGCATCGGAGGCGGTACTCCCGGTAATCGTTTTGAGTTCCGTCGTGGTGAGCCCGCTCGCATTCGACCACTTCGGTTTGTACGACCTGCCTTCGTGCGGCCAGAGTAGACCGTCGTTCTGGGCCGGATCATCGTACCAGACGACACGCAAGATGTCGTCCGCCGCAACGTCGGGGAATTCATTTACCGGGATGATCGGGCCGGGGAGCACCGACTTGTCCACGACCCGCTTCTGCCCGGTATCGGAAAACAGCAACGCGGTGTCATAGACATCCTTCGCCGCAATACCAATGAGCTTCACCGGATCGTAGATAAAGGGATTGTAGCGAGCCTTCGTGGGGGTGTCGGGGCTGTCGGAATTGACCACATAGCCGGTGCCGAGCTGGGCGAGGTCGAGCGCGCGGTCGCGGATTTTCTCACCGATGGTCACCTCTTCCGGAGCGGCGGCGTTCGCAATACTTTCAGCGATGGTCTTCGTCTCGACGACCCGCACCTGGAGGAATTCGCGGGGCTGGCCGAGCCCGTTGCGCTGGATGTTTCCGAAAAGGAGCACCGAGCGGCCCTTGCCGGAGGCGACGAACTGCTTCAGATCGTTGATCGAGGCCCCGCTCTCGGAGTATTTCATCTCCTTGAAAAGAAAGTCATCGTCCGGGTCCGGATCGAGCGCCACGGCCGGCGTTCCGGCGACGTGCGGGTAGTGGGCCTCCGTCGGCCAGCGCACGGTGATGTCCACCTGGACATCAGCGGCTCCTCCCTCGGGCCTCCAGTTGACGCTGAAGACATTCGCCACCCCATCGCCTTTACCTGCCACACCTGCCACGAGCGGGTAGAATTTCGCCGCCTCCGGGTCCCAGACGCCCTGCTCTGGGACGACGACCGTCGGAGCGGGATTAGCGCGGACGGTGGGCGGCGTCTTGAAGACGCCAGCGAACGCCGGATTGTTCTGGAAGACATACTCCCCGACCGTGACATCGGTTTTGATGACGCTGCCGCTGTACGTCCAGATCAACTTCGCCGGTCGTCTCAGTTTCGGGATATGCATGCCGCGGTTGCCGGTCGAACCTGCGGTGGCATCAATGCCGGTCGCCTTCCACGTCGCAGTCGGATTCCCGTCCACCATCGGCGCCAACCCGGAGGTGAGCGTTCCATTCGATCCATCGATCTTGCCGCTGGAATCAAAGAAGTAACCATCCCCCGAAAACCATCCCGTGAGAGCCTGAGCACTTACGGCCGCGGATTCTTTTGAGGCAGAGGCGACCGAGACTTCCACGTCTTGGTCGAACCAAAACACCCCGGAACCCGAGTAGTTCTTCCCGCCGGGTCCGTAGATCTTCGGCAGGCTCTCATGGCCAGGGTCGGTGTTGACTTCGACCCCATACTGGATCTTCCAGATGTAGCGGATCTCGGCTGGGCCAGACATGGTGAAGCCCTGAAGCTGGTAAACCGGCGGCGGCGATTGACCCGGGGCGTTCAAACCACCGTTCGTGAAGGGCAGTCGACTGCGCAGTAATTTACCACTGGCGGACACGAACGAGTTCTTTGCATCATTGCGACGCGCGGCGAGAAAAGCATCAGGGACGCCTGCCTCATCCCGCATACTTTCGTAGTCAGCCTGGACTCCCCCTTTGTTCGCAGCTCCGGAAACGACGTAAGCGTAAGGCACGAAGCGGATGTTGAGACCCGGATGGCGGAGTTGATCCACGTAGGAGCCACCCAACTGGGGGTTCTGGGGCGTATCGCGTAGAACCCATTGCACCGTCCCAGCGAGGGGAATTGGCCCTCCGATCGCTTGCGATTCGAGGGGGCCTGCCCACGTGTCACCATTTTCTTCCAGTTCCGAACTGTCGGTCTCAGAAAAATCACTCTCCACCCGCAGGGCGAAATATTGATCCCACTTTACCACCGCCGTCGTGTCCTCCTCGACAGTGAATTCGTAAAGGGTGGGGTCGCCGGTTTGGGCGAGATTGTTGACCGAAATTCCCTTCGCGGTGAATTTTTCCTCTGCGGATTCCAAGATCGCCGCCGAGTCACTCAGGACGGAGGAGGTCAATTTGCGCCGTTGGAGATCCCGGTAGGAATCCTGCGGCGCCGTGATTCTGACCACATCCCCGTCGTAGACGTCCAGCGTGTAGACCGGTATATTAGCGGTGTCGGGAGCTACGGCTGCCGTGTCAGAAACAGGGTTCACGAAAACGGAGATATCATCAACATAGATGGTAATGGGCACACCGTTGGACGCGAAAGCCACTTCAACCCTGGACTCGACCTTGAGTTTCCTCCGGTTGGCCCCCCCGTTGAAGGTGTATGATGTCTGCCCCGCCGGGCCATCCGGCAAGCTGATGTTCACAATCTCGTCGTTCGAATCGACAATCGTAAGAATAGCGTTCGGCTTGTCATTGTTATTGAACAGAACCCTCCGGGGATCGATCGGCGCGGCGTCTGGGTCGATATCGACATACCATGAGACATTTTCCCCGGGATCGAATCCCGTGAAGTTCACGATGATACGGTCATCTGTGAGCACCCCGGCGTCATTCATATCCGGGGTCATGACCACGGGAATATCAACGTTGGTATGCGTGAATTGATAGGCGGCGTCGAAATTCTTATCCGAGTTACCGATGCTCAACTCGACACTTTTGATTTCGACCTCGCCGCGGGATCGGTTCTTCACCTCCATCCGGAACTTCCCTTCCGCGGGAACGAAGGTATCGAGCGTGACCTCGACGCTGAACGCATCCCGCGCGGCGGCGCTACCAGTGGCGGCGGCCAGCAGAACCATGGCGAGGGTCGAGGAAAGGAGAGTGCGGGTGCGATTCATCGGTTTGATGGGAAAAGGTCTAAAATTTGCCTGCTGCGATGCTAGCGGGCGTTGAGGGCATCGATGAGACTGACTCGATAGATTTCGAAGCGGCCTTCCATCCGAATGCCGATGGGATTATTCTCCGGATCCGGCCCGAGGGGTTTGTGCAGTCCGAAGATCTCCTCGCGGTAGATGCCGCTGAGCCTGTCGACGCCGTAGCCGGCCTTGGGATTGGGGCTGGGATCCGCCACATCGAAATCGAAGCGCAGCTTGCGCGTGATGTCGAAGCCGAAGGTATGGTCGGGATGGCGGCGGTGCCGGAAGGGATTGGTCGGGTGGCTGGCCGGAAGCACCAGCGTCGCCATCATAGCGGGACCACCGAGCGCCTGATCGTCGCCGCCAACGTCCGCCGTCAGACGCGGATCGCCCTTGCCGGCTCCGAATCCACCTCCCACCGCACCTGTTTCAACCCGGATGAATGTCTGCGCGCTGCGTGCCGCGGCCGAATACTCGGCATCGAGCGCCCGCATGGCAGCCGCCCTCGCCTTTCCCTTCACACTGCCCTCGGTCGCGAGAATATTCGTGGCCTTCTCCTCGACCATCGCGTCGGCAACCGCGCGGGCTGCCTTTTCGGCACTGCCCGTGTAAGCGGAGGAGCGCACGAAGTCCGTGTAGTCGGTCGATGGTGCGCCGTCAGGCAGCGGGTATCGGGCGACATCCTCGGCCAAGGCCTTACGACCGGCGGCAAGACCATCCGCTTTGACCAAAGCCTCGCGGGATTCCGGAGTCAGCAGCGCGGCCTTGAAGACCGCATTGAGGGCGGCGTCGACGATGGCCTGGCGGACGATCCGCACCGCCGTGATGGCGCGCTGGTCACTGTAGGCGGTGATCTGGATGCGGAGCGCCTCGGCTTCGGCGGCGAGTCCCGCCGGATTCTGAGCAGCTGCGGTCGTCATCAGGTCGCTGCGGAACCATTTACCCAAGGGGTTGCCCGCCACCGGCACGATGTAGGGAATGTTGACCACGAAATCATCGAGTGAGAGCACACTCACAGGGTGCGTTCCGTTGAGAGTGGGGATCGAGGATCCGGCGATGGTCACCTCATTCCCAGTCTGCAGGCCATGGGCGATCGCGAAAATTCTGGTGGTGGTGCTGCCCACCGTGCCCGAGATCGTGCCGATGGCGGCGGGCACCTGAGGCTTGGCCTCAAGTGCAACCGATGCGGCCGTCGAGGTGAGCATATCGCCGAAGATCTCGCCAGCGATAAAGCGCTGGTAGTTGTTCAGGGTATCGGCGTAGGCGGCAGCCGTGGCACGAGCGACGGCCGTTTTGTTGGCCTGGGTCTCGCCTGCCGCTGCCTGCAATGCCGTGACGAGCGCCTCGACCATTTCGGAGGCGCGGCGGTCGTTGTAGAACGAATCATCGGCAACCTTTTTTGCTTCTTCCCTCAGAGTGGCGGGGGTGGATGCTGAACCTGCGAACACATTCGGGTCGGCTGATGCCGCAAGTTCATCGACTTTCGCAAGGTTCAATTTGGTGGTTAGGAACTGATTGAAGGCAGCGGCGGCATCGGCTGTCGGGATCACCGCCGGTGCGGCGCTGGCGGCGTTGGCAGCATCGAAAGCCGTGGCGGTCACAAGGTTGCGCTTGGCAGTCGTATCAAGGGTCGCTTGGGTATTGTTCTTGATTGCGTCGTAGGCTTTCTCAATGGCTGTCTCGACGACCTTGTTGAGGGCTGCCGTCGCCTGGGGATCACCGAAATCATAGGTCGCCGACGCGTAACGCTCCGCAGCCTGGGGAGGAACCTCACCATAGAGGCTCTCATCGGTGAGCAGCGAAATATCGCTTTCGCTCTCGAACGTTCCCGTCTTGCGCCGCACCAGCGCGACATCCCGCAGCAGGCTGACCTGACCGGCGCCGTTGACATGCAGAATGATGCGGAGGTTGGCACTGTCGGCAGTCGATGTCGCCACCCGGGGGTTCGGCGCCACCGGGATGTTGTTCTCGTCGAGCGGAACGGAAACCTCGTTGACGTGCGTGAGGCTAACTTCGCCGACCCAGAGCCCGCGATTCGAATCCGACTGGCTGAAGAGCGTTCCCGCCGAGGCGAGAACAACGGCGCTGATCAGCAGGCGGCTAGTGAAGGATTGGTTTCTCGACATGGGAATGGAAAGGTTGCGGGCAGGCTTCACTCGTTCTCCTGGAGGTCGCTGCGGGTCGCGTAAACAGGCACCCAGGATTCGGTGCCTAGATCCGTGGTAATTCTCAGCAGCGACGCCTGGAAGGATCGCGTCATTTCGGCCGTGCGCGCCCGAAAGGGAAGCGCCACGGAACCTCCAGCACGCAGCACGAATGTCTCACTCCACGCCCCGGCGGGTTGTGGGATGGCTCCGGTTTGTACGGGAGTGGAAGGGGCGCCGACGACTTTCACGTCGATCGAAAGCGGCACTGGCGGCTCCAAGGGCGTCAGGTGCTCGACGGTGATCTCCAGAGGATTTTCGGACACGTTGCGAAACACGAGTGAGTCCCCCGCCCCGTCCGGAAGGATCAGCCCGCGCCGTAGTTTCGTCTCGACGGTGAGCGGTCCCTCATAGGAGGTAGGCGCATCGCAAAATATCCAAAAAGCCTCACCGGAGCGCATCGGAGTCGACGCCGGAGAGCCGAGTTTCTGCCAGGAACCATTGACCATCCGGTAGATCCTGTCGGTGCGCGGTCCCTTGGCGCCGGCAAAGAATTCAGCAAAGCTCGGAGCCCCTGGGGACACGATGGGGAAGCCGACGAGGTTGAGTTGGTCGACGCGCCATTCCGTTTCATCAGGAAGCGGAGTCCCTTTCACTTGCCACTGCACATCCGTCTTCGCATGCACTAGGTAGGCTCTCCTCCCGTAAATCGCGGACAACGAGGTCAGAAACGCGTCCGGGCGCGCTTCCGAATACCACATCGCCCAACCGAGATTCTCAAACAGATCAATGCTCGGATCCGTGACGAATTGCACCGAATCCTTCGATCCGAAATACGTCGCGACCTTATCAATGGGCAAGTCGCGAAAGATCTCGCCGGGATCCGAGTCATCCGGTTGCACTTCCAAGTAAATCGCATTCCACCCCTTCTTCAAACCGATCTCCTGGGTTCTAGTAAGACCTTCGTTCGCTGTCGCCGCCTGACCCCAAGCGTCCCACCCCGGCAACATCACCAGCACTGCCAAGAATGCACCGAAGCAAACCCTCCAAGCGCTTGGAATCGAGTCGCTTCGATAGGCAAATCCGGCTGCCAACTTCGCGCTCGATAGCTCGCGCTTAGGAGATGTTCCACGCGCATCACGTGAATCCAATCGATCTATCTCAGGACAAATTTTCATATTTCGTCTCCGTGCGGCAGAACTCATTTTTAAAATTAACAGTTTTCTAATGACGAGGATAGTCGTTTCACCTAAAAAATAAAGCATTTTTCAATTAAACTAATAATATCGTAATTTTCAAGTATGTTAGATAATCCACCCAAAACTAATGTAAAAAAATCCACCGCCCCTAGATGATCTTTTTAGATCCACCTAGGAGCCTGTCAGAGGATTCGAGCAAAACGTTTTAGAAATCCGATCCAGATCCGTTTGCTGGGGAGGATTTAAATGGATTTAATGACGATTCAGCGGGCGGATCTGGGCGAATTCTAAAATGATTCTTGCCGGAGCGGGTAAGTCCGACAGGCTCCTAGGA
>JBLHKE010000082.1:0-16243 GCA_047619485.1 Verrucomicrobiales bacterium
CACGGCATGGCGGCCTGGATTTCCAGCACGCAGCGGATGACGAAGTCGGCTGCGCCGTTGGAGTCATGCACGTTGCCGGAGCGGTGCAGGTCGTCGAGGATCTGGCCGGTCTGCGCGACGGTGCAGAACAGCGGGTAGTAGCTGCGCGCGCCGCGCTTCGTTTTGTTGAACCCGACCGCGCTGCCCTCGGCGCGGCGCCTGGTGCTCAGGACGGTTCCGTCGAAGTCGAGCGTCACGCGCGGCAGGTGCTCGTCGATTAGCCGCCAGATGACCTGCTCACGGTTGTATTCGCGTAACCCAGTGAGGGCCTCGGCGTCGAGCTCACCGAGCATGCGCGCGACGGTCGGCACGCTGGGCAGGCGCGAGAGGCCGGCGGCGGCGAGCACCGTCGGGTCGTGACGGTAGAGGTCGGCGTCGCGCAGCTTGCGGTAGCCGAGCAGCAGGTGGATGACCAGGCAGTGGAGGACGGTGCCGAACTTGTAGTAGTGTGAGTGCTTCGCGTCGAGGTGGCGCAGCGTGCGCCGAGTGCAGCTCGCTGGCCGACCTTCTCGAAAAGTCTTTGAAAGATCACCAGCCCGCCGAAGGAGGTGACCTTCTGACCGTCTTCGAATTTTACTGCTGGGAGTGGACGAGTTCTTGAGCGCGTGGCGGTCTTTGCTACTTTCACTAGAGGTGGCTTTTGGTTTTTGGTTGGAATTTTTTGTCGAATCCCAATAAGCCTTAGACCAGAGGCCACCGCCACTTTTTCACATCACTTTCGCTCCAGTTTCATGAAACTTGGAAGTGTAGTTTATCACTAGTCAGGTGGTTCCAATCTATGCATGGTTGGACGCGCGCTCTTGCTCACATCTAGTGGAAAACTATGTTTAGGAAAATCCTCCTCCCAACCATCTTCGCAATCCTGTCCTACGGGTTCTGGATCAGCCCAGATTTCAAAGAGATCGCTGCGGGTGTCGCCTTGTTTCTTTTCGGCATGCTGGCACTCGAAGAGGGCTTCAAGGCATTCACCGGAGGCGTGCTCGAGAACCTGCTGCGGAAGACGACGAACAAGCTCTGGAAGAGCCTCAGCTTCGGCGTGATTTCGACGACCATCATGCAATCCAGTTCGCTGGTCTCGGTCATCACGATCTCGTTCCTTTCGGCAGAACTGATTGCGCTGTCCGCTGGGGTGGGAATCATTTTTGGGGCGAACCTTGGAACCACGACCGGCGCTTGGCTGGTGGCGGGATTTGGGCTCAAGGTCAAAATTTCAGCCTATGCGATGCCGATGCTCGTCTTCGGGGTGATTCTCATTTTCCAGAAGACAAAGGCGCTGAAAGGCATCGGTTACATCCTCGCCGGGCTTGGATTTCTGTTCCTCGGTATCCACTACATGAAGGAAGGATTCGAGGCCTTCAAGGATACAATCGACCTCACCGCCTATGCGGTAGAGGGCTATCCAGGCATCTTTATCTACGTCCTAATCGGGCTAGCGGCGACCGTCATCATGCAGTCGAGCCATGCCACGCTCGTGATCATCATCACGGCACTGGCCGCCCAACAGATCACGTATGAAAACGCCCTAGCCCTAGCCATCGGCGGAAATATTGGCACGACGATCACCGCTATTATCGGCTCGCTTGGCTCGAACGTGAATGGCAGGCGGCTGGCCGGAGCGCACTTGATTTTCAACCTCGTCACCGCCCTGGTCGCCATCGCGCTTATCTATCAGCTGTCCGCTGCCGTCGACTACCTGAGCGCCCATCTTGGCATCGCAGACGACAACTACGCGCTCAAGCTGGCGGTCTTCCACACCCTGTTCAACGCGCTGGGGATTTTGCTAATGCTGCCGTTCATCAACATCATGGTCAAGTTCCTCACGCGGGTGATCAAACCTCAAATCAGATCTGCCTCCCAGTCACGCTACCTCAATTCTGCCAACATCGAACTGCCAGACACCGCGATCGAAGCCGTCAGAAAGGAAGTTCTAAGGCTCTATGACAACGCTTCGATCATTATCGCGGGCGGGCTTAGCCTAGAGCTTGACGAGATGCTCTCTGACAAGCCTCTCGAGGGAGTGGTTGCGCAGGCGAGGAAAGCCAAGGAGATCGACATCGACGAGGACTACGACCAGAACGTCAAGGGCCTCTTCGCGGAGATCGTGCAGTTCATCAGCCAGGCGCAATCGGCCATGCCAGCCACTTATTCCGACGAGCTTTTTGCGCTCAGGGCGGCAGGTAGAGATATCGTCGAGGCCATCAAAGACATCAAGCACCTCCAGAAGAACCTTTCCCGCTACATCGGCGACGCCAACGCGAACATCCAGAGAGAATACGACCAGATCCGCCTACAACTCGCCTCCGTCCTCAGGGGACTGGACTCGGTGCGGCGAGATGGTGACGAAACTGCCACGATTCTATCCCTAGACGCCCAGCGGCTGGCGATGAGAGAGTCCGCGTCACAACTGGACACGAGAATGAACTCACTCATCCGCAACGATCAAATCAGTCCGGCCATGTCGATCTCATTGATGAACGACAGTGGCTACGCGGTTCATATCGCCAAGAATCTCCTCCAGATGGGCGAGGTGCTTTTCTCCACTGGGGACATTAGATCTCGGGAGGCTGAAAGGAGCGTCATGCTCGACGAGGACGAGATGGACGAAGTCCTGCAAAAAACACAGAATTCAGAATCCGAATAGCCGCAATGAACATCAGCAAACTTGTCAAAAAAGCGAAGTCCGTCCTCAACTCTGATCAGCGCGAGCAGAAGCAGAAGAGCAAGCTCCTGAAAAAGATCATCAAGAAGCTGAAGAGGCACGAGCTCTCCCTGAAAGAAGATCTCAAAGCAGAGCAAAATGGAAAGAAGAGGGCAAAGATCAAGAAGGCGATCGGGCTCGCCCACGCCCATCGGAAGAAGGGCTTGAAGAACCTCAAGGAGCTCAAAAAAGGTACCTAATCCTGACTGGGCTACTAGCCGCCATCAGCCTAGGAATTTGCCATGCGCCCCTCGCTAGCGCCGAAAGACCGTAGCTGCAAATATCGAAGCGGTCGGTTCACCGGCGACTACGAGAACTGCAACTCCGACAGCATGCGGTAGACGCCACGCTCCTCGCCCATCAACTCGTCATGCGTGCCACTCTCGACGGCTTTGCCATCTTTGATCACGATGATCTTGTCCGCCTCGCGAATCGTCGACAGGCGGTGGGCGACGATGATCGAGGTCCGGCCCTGCATCAAACCGTCCAACGCTTCCTGCACCAGGCGCTCGCTCTCGGAATCCAAGGAGCTAGTCGCTTCGTCGAGAATCAGGATGGCAGGATCCGCCAAGATCGCCCGCGCGATCGCTACCCGCTGGCGCTGTCCGCCTGAGAGTTTGATTCCGCGATCGCCAACTAGCGTCTCATATTTCTCGGGGAAGGCATTGATGAACTCATGCGCGTTCGCCTTCTTGGCAGCCGCCTCGATCTCCGCATCGCTCGCGCCGGTCTTGCCGTAGGCGATGTTCTCCCGAATGCTGCCACCGAAGAGCAACACCTCCTGTGGAACAATGGCCATCTGTGATCGCAGACCCGCGAGCGAGTAATCCTCGGCATCCTTGCCGTCGAATTTCAACGTCCCAGCCTGCGGGTCGTAGAAACGCAGCAGCATCGAGATCACGGTCGATTTGCCAGCGCCGCTCGGACCAACCAGGGCGACTCGCTCGCCCGCCTTCGCGTGCAGAGAGAACCCATCCAACACCTTGATGTCTGGGCGAGAGGGATAGTTAAATTCCACCCCCTGCAACTCGACCTCACCGGCCAGCCGCGGCATGCTCGCAGCCGCCCCTTCCGCGAGCGCTTCAGGGATTTCCTCAAGCAACTCGCGCACCCGCTGGGTCGAACCGATCGCCTTCTGTAGCTGGCTCATGATATCCGGAAACGAACCCAGTGCTGCGCCGATGAAAATGCTGAAGAACACAAAGCGCATGAACTCTTCGGAAGAGATTTCGCCCCGCCCGAGCATGCCCGCGCCGAACCAGACCACGACGGTGATGACCCCGAACAGCGCAAAGATGATGAACGAGATGAACGCACCGCGCGCGCCCGCCGCTTTCATCGTCGCCTCGACAAAACTCGCGATCGCCCCGCGGTAGCGCTCCGACTCGAATGACTCATTCGAGAATGCCTTGACGTTCTGCACGCCCTGCAGCGTCTCTTCGACGATCACGCTGCTCGTCGCCAGCTCGTCTTGCGAAAGCTTCGAGTAGCCGCGAATCTTGCGGCCAAAGATCGCCACTAACAAAACCACCACCGGGATCAGCGCCAGCATGAACAAGGTCAGCTTCAGCGAAGTGCAAAAAATCACCACCACACCAGCCACCAGCATCACGAACTGTCGAACGATCTGGGGCACGGTCGTCATCAAGGTGTCGCGGATCAGCGATAGGTCAGCCGCGATCCGGCTCGACACCTCACCGACTCGGTTCTCTGCGAAGAAACTCATCGGCAGGCGGATGACGCGCTCGTAGACATCCTTGCGCATGTCCGCCACGCCATTCTCGCCGGCCTTGGCAAACCAGCGCACGCGCCAGAAGGCGATGAAGGCCTGCAGCGCCAGCGCCCCCAAGAGAGTCAGCGCAATCGGGTTGATCTCGCTCGAAACTTTTTCCGCATCCAGCTGCATCTCACCGTTGAGCATCTGCATCCCGGTAGCGCCGCCGATCAGCTTCCCCATGAAATAGGGAAACGCCAAGGCGAGCGTCGCCGTCACGAACAGCGCCACCAGCGCCGGGAAAAAGTAACGCTTGTAGGGCAACAGGTACTTAAACAGCCACCCGAGGTCTTTCAGGCTGCCCCGATCTTCGGATTCGCCTGAGTTCTTTTTTTTACTTTCTCTTCTGGATGACATTGAGCGGTGATTGCAGGAATATTCCGTATTTCCTCACGAAAAGGAAGCTCCATACAAAGCGATCCTTAACGGATTGCAAGCCGGCCCAAGGCACCTCGCAGAAAATGCGCCAAAAAGTGCCTAATTTTACTTAACATTCGGCATTGCCATACTTATAAGAAGTCCCTACAAACGATTGAAAATCATGCACTTCCCAGCTTCTAACATCGCTATCGCCAACTCGCGCTGCCCATCATGCGGGCAGACCATCTCTGAGCAACAGCGTGCCTGCGTCTCCTGCGGCTATGGATTTGAGTTTGCCCAGCGCATGCTCCCTTACACCGCACCTGAGCTGCGTAAGTTCATTGATAGAGAAGGCCACCTCACCCGCGACGACATCCGACGCGGGCAACGCGCCCTAGAAAAACTCCGCGTGCACTTCCCACAAGTCACGCTGTGCACCTGCGTCGTCAGCGTTCCAGAAGGCATCAGTCTGTCGGAGTTTGGCTTCTGGCTTTTTAATCATAGCGTCCCCAACGGCCCGCGACTGATCGAGAGGCGCCTGCATTCGATCCTGCTCACCATCGATCCCAAACGCCAGGAGGCGGCTCTGACCACCGGCTATGGATTGGATCCCTTCATCTCGGACGCGTCGCTAACCGAGTGCCTAACCAAGATTCAAAAACCATTGCTCGCCCTGCAATATGGGCGCGCGCTGAGCAAACTGTGCAAACGGCTGCGCCCCATCCTCAATGCAGGCTTCGAACAAGCCAGTAGATCCTACATGAAACAGATCGACGCGCGCAAACGGGAACAACACGAGCAACGTCACCAGCCCATCAGCACGACCACCGAGCAACCAACTTCACCCGCGCCAGTTCACCGCATCGTCGAATACGAAGATAGCCATGTCTAAGCAACACCTGTTCAATTTCTCAATCGTGGCCGTGTTCGCGACCTTATCCCTTGGCGAAGCGCTCGCACTACCGGAGCAGAACCTGGCTCCATCGCAGCTCATAGAGATGCCACGCTGGCCGATCTACGCCGCGTTTTTAGTGGCGACCGTGATCGGGGTTGTAAAAGTTTACCAGTACATCGGTCAGCGCCGGGTAAAAGCGAGAGTCTTCCCCAAGCTCCAGCTACGCCGGCGCCTCTACGCGCCGTATTCTGGTGGCAATCACGCCGGGATTCGCTTTGGTTCCTCGCGAGATGCCTGAACCACCTATCACCACCATCGCCATTGTCATCGAAGTCGTCACGCCCGGTCGACTTTACCAAGTCGAGGCGAAAAACGGCTTAAAAATCCCAGCCCACATTAGCCGGGAATCGAAAGCTCAAGGTGGCAATCCAAACTTCGAGGTCGGGGATGAGGTTACCTTGGAATTTACTCCTTATGACTTTTCCAAAGCGCGTATCGCTTGTGGGGACCGGGAGTGATTTTTTCTAAAAGTTCCACTGCTCTGGCTTGCATTCTTTTCCAAAAACTGGAAGCCTCATGGAAACCCCGCGACCTTTTTAATAGCGAACAACCACCAATCACCTATCCCATGAGCGAAACCGTCTCGTCAGAAGGCACCAGCGAACCGGCCGCCGACCCAGCGTCCAAGCCGAAGCCTCAACCCTTTGCCCAAAGTATTCCTCAGCCGCGCCAGACTGGTGATGCTCCCCGTCGCGCTTCGTCGATCTACGACGAGTCCGAGCCAGTGGTGCGTAGCGAGGCTCCGGAGACGGCTGCCGCCACGCCGACCGTGACCGGCAACGCTCCCGAACGCCGCCCGGCCGAAAACCCTTTCCCAACGAGCGCTGCCGAGACCGGCCGGGTCTCAGCGAAAGCAGCCACTTCGAAGGCGACTCCGATCGCCCGCCCGGCGGAACCAACCGCCGCCGCACAACCATCGAGCACCTTGAAAGCAGCCGAGCAGCTACGCGCTGCCGCTGGTGAGAAGGCTCGGCAGCTGCGCCAGTCAGCCGAAAACCAAGCACAAACCGCTCAAGCTCAGATCGAAGCAGCAAAGGTGAAAGCGCAAGCACAACGTCAGGTTCCACCGACCACCGAGATTCCAGCCGCGTTGGCAGCTCATTCCCCTGCTCCAGTAGCTGCTGCCCCGGCTCAACAACCAGCACAAGCCCGTCCACAACCCCGTCCGCAGGCGTCTCCTGCCCCGACAGCAGCGCCAGTCACCGCCCAGCAGACATTGGTAAACGCAGCTGCGACCGCCGCAGCGGCCCTGAGCCCAAGTGCCCAGCAGACAGTCGACGAGTGGAAAGCCATCGCCGAAGCCTCTTGGGCCGACGCGAGCATCGTGCTCAAAGACATCCAGAAAGAAGGTGAGCGCTACGTTCGTGAGAACCCGACCCGCGCCGTAATCACCGCACTGGGAGTCGGTTTCGTGCTCGGCGTTTTCCTCAAGCGCTAGCCGACTATCCCTAGCCACCCACTATGGCGAGCCATGATGATGATGAGCACGAGAACGAAGGCCGGCGTGGACTGTCCAGCTTAGCACGCTCAATCCTCGATCACGGCGCCGACTACATCGGCGCCCGGGTAGATCTCGCCAGACTCGAGGTAGACGAAGCTGGCGAACACGTCCGCGGCTTGACCGCGCGTTTTGGTGTCGGGACTTTCGCCACCTCCGCCGGCTACGGTATCTGCGTGATCGCCGGGATCGCTCTGTTGGCGAAGAATTACTTTGACGGCAACTGGGAACTGATCGCACTGGCGGTCGGGCTCCTGCATCTCATCACCGGTGGATTGTTCCTCCTCGGGGCTCGACACCAGGCTAAACTCACCGCTAACCTGTTCAGCTCCACTAGGCGCGAACTCATCAAAGATCAGCAATGGCTCAAACAGAAATCACCACTGGCAGACAACGAGAACGAGCCGAACTGATCGCCGCGCTGAGCGAATCGCGCGCCGGCATGGCACGGGGTGCAGGCGAAGTGGTCGATTTCGTCAACGTCCCTAAGCGGATCAAGCAGACCCTGTCCGACACCCCGCTCAAGCGCGCCGCCACCGCACTCGTGGCTGGCTTCATCAGTTCAAAACTACTGAGTAAGAAAAAACAGCCCGATCATGATGATGAAAAATCGAGCTGGTTCCACCGGTTATTCCCCGACTTCGATCCGAAAAACCTCTTCTCCTTACTACTCACTAGCTACCTCGAGCCCGACAAGATCGACCTCGAATCGATGTTAAAAACCCGCCTGCGCGATTTTCTCAAGTAATTCGGCGAGAAGATTGGCCAAGCAAACAAAAGGTTAGTTGGAGCTTTACCCATCAGCATGCTGATGTAAAATTCAGCCCTCTCTGCAAAGTGCAGTGATCACCGGAACGTTTACACCCCCGAATATTCTACCCCCGCCCCTAATAGCTGCCCATGTCTGAAGAACAGGTAACAATTCTCGATCACGTTGATGAATACCTGCGAATTGGTCAGGAATACGAGTGTTCCGACATCCACCTCGCCACCAACGCCCGGCCAACCTGGCGCCGATTCGGTACCCTCCAACCAATCTGGGACACCTCTCCAAAGGTCACCGCGGAGCACGCCGAACTCCTCGTCAATGGCTTCCTCAAGGAGAAGGAACTCAATCGCCTCAAGGAACGCGGCGATGTCGACTTCGCCTACTCCAACGACTTCGGCCGCTTCCGCGCCTCCGTCGTCGCCCAGCGCCTCGGCTACGACATCACCTTCCGCATCATCGACTCCGAGGTGCGCACCCTCAGTCAGCTCGGGCTGCCGGACACGCTCAAACCACTAACACAGTATCAAAACGGCATCGTGCTGGTCACTGGAGCAGTGGGCTCTGGCAAGTCAACCACCCTCGCCGCCCTCGTCGACTACATCAACGAGAACCGCGAAGACCACATCATCACGCTCGAGGATCCGATCGAATACGTCTTCAAATCCAAGAACTGCCACATCAACCAGCGCGAGGTGCACACCCACACCGATTCGTTCTCGGCCGCGCTGCGCGCCTCATTACGCGAGGATCCAGACGTCATCGTCGTCGGTGAGATGCGCGACCTCGAAACCATCTCACTGGCCATCACCGCAGCAGAGACCGGCCACCTCGTCCTCGCCACGCTGCACACCGGGAACGCCCCCCGCACGCTCGACCGCGTGCTCGACGTGTTCCCGAACGACCAGCGGGCGCAGATCCGCATCATGGTCAGCGAGTCGTTGCGTGGCATCATCTCCCAGCAGCTTGTCCCGACCCCGGACGGCACCGGTCGCAACCTAGCACTCGAACTGCTGGTCAACACGCCAGCCGTCGCCGCCTGTATCCGTGACGGTAAGACCTACATGCTCCCCGGCGTGATGCAGACCGGTAAGAACCTCGGCATGGTGACGATGGATGATTCTCTCAAGGCGCTCTACAACAGGGATCTCGCCACCCAGGACGAATGCCTGTCGCGCGCCAACGACAAAGGCCAGATGAAAAAGCACTTCAACATCGACTAGGCTTCACCTAGCGACCAACTTCCCCCCTTCTATTCTTCGATGAACAACAAGATCGACAAGTACTTCCAAGCACTGGTTGCCGCTGGAGCCTCCGACCTCCACCTGAGCGAAGGCCAACCCCCTAAGATCCGCGTCCACGGCGCCGTCAGCGCCCTCCCCGGCGAGCCAGTGCTCACCGGCGAAGCGCTGGCCGAGATGCTCGAGCAAATCTGCGAACCTCGCGGATGGAAAAAATACACCAAGAGCGGCGACCTCGACTTCGCCTACGAGATGGATGAGGACTCGCGCTTCCGCTGCAACTACCTCAAACAGAGTCAGGGTCTCGCCGCCGTCTTCCGCCTGATCCCCACCAAGATCGCCTCGCTCGAGCAGCTCGGCATCCCGCCGATCGTCAAGGAGTTCGGCCACGTCCGCAGCGGCCTCGTGCTCGTCACCGGACCAACTGGTTCCGGCAAGTCGACGACGCTAGCAGCACTGATCGATTACATCAATATCAACTTCGCCCGCCACATCGTGACGGTCGAGGAGCCGATCGAATTCGTCCACAATAACAAGATGAGCATCATCACCCAGCGTGAGGTGCCACTGCAGACGCCATCGTTCTCCGACGGACTGCGCGCCGCCTTGCGCGAGGACGCCGACATCGTCCTAGTCGGTGAGATGCGTGACCTCGAGACCATCTCGCTCGCACTCACCGCGGCCGAGACCGGCTTGCTCGTATTCGGCACGCTGCACACCAACAACGCCCGCAAGACCGTCGACCGCATTATCGACGTGTTCCCGGCCGACCAGCAGTCGCAGATCCGCACCATGCTCGCGGCCTCGCTCAAGGGCGTCGTCGCCCAGCTATTGATGAAGCGCTGCGATACCGGTGGCCGGGTCGCGGTGAACGAGATCATGATTTCCACCTCTGCTGTGGGCGCCATCATCCGCGAGGGTGCCACCCAAAAACTGCACGACGTCATCGTCGGTGGCAAGGGCATCGGCATGCAGTTCATGGATGACGCGATCTGGGAAAAACTCCAAGCCGGATGGGTCAGCCCGTTCGAGGCCTACATGAAGGCGATCGACAAGAAACGCTTCCAGCAATTCCTCCCCCCAGGCCAACAAGAGGGACTCAACGCCAGCGGCGCCGCACCGAGCGAATAAGCGTAGCCGTGGGGCTCGCCTCCACCAAGCATCCAGCACCGTGGCGCGGGTTTGCAAGCAACTCGAAACCTAGCGGGCTTCCTGCAAACAGAGCGACCAGGAGAAAGACTACAGGGCACCTCCGGAAACCTGCTGGTTATTTTGGCCATCACCCGCGTTAGCTTCCAACTCAAATAGCCCGCTATAATCGCTGAAATCTGCCTTGGTGCTGGCTAAAATTCCTGCGCATCTTTGTATGACTTATTTCCTGACAACCCCTAAGCTTTTCACTTCGACTTCAACTTCAACTCCCGATAGATGAGCTTGGAGCGGGATGAATTCCTCGGGCAGACAGGAGTGTCCGCCCTTCGATCTAAAGCTATCGCTTCATCACTGTCGGATCGAAGTTCAGCAGCCCGTTCACGACCACGCCTGCAGCAGCGACCTTCGCAGACGCCAACGTCGCATCACGCGGCGCATCGCCGGTCTTTAAAAGAGCATCCGCCTTCGTCTCGTCTGCTTCAAAGATCGTCAGTTGCTCGCCGTAGAGCCTTATGAGAATCACCATCTCCTCAGCAGAAGCCACCCGCCCGACCACACGGCGGAAGGCATCGCCAACCAACGCGGCCACGTCGTCACCATGCGCCTTGACCAAGGTCTCGCCTAACACGCGCGCGGCCTCTACCATCTGCGGATCATTGAGGAGAACCAGGGCCTGTAGTGGAGATGCCGTGCGCTCGCGCTTGACCGAACACACATCCCGTTTGGAAGCGTCCAGCGCCATCATCACCGGCGCCGGCCCGGTCCGTTTCCAGTAGGTGTAGAGTGACCGCCGGTAGAGCCCCTCCCCCTTATCCTGCTTCACCGGCTTGAATGAAGCCGCCACTTCATACGGCCGCACCGGTGCCCCACCGACCTTTTCGACCAGCAGACCGCTCAGCGCCAAAGACTGATCACGCAGCATTTCCGCCGCCAGTCGGTAGACCGATGCACGAGCCAACAATAGGTTCTCTGGATCCCGGGTGACCAGCTCCGGGCTGGCCTCGGATTTCTGTCGATAGGTCGCCGACATCACCATTTTTTTCAGCAACTGCTTGATGTCCCAGCCGCCATCGATCAAACCCTTGGCGAGCCAATCGAGTAGCTCCGGATGCGTTGGCAGCGCCCCCTGGCTACCGAAATCCTCTGGCGTCCTCACCAAGCCTTCGCCGAAAATCAGTTGCCAGTGGCGGTTCACCGCCACGCGGGCCGCTAGTGGGTTCGACGGATCAGTCAGCCACTTCGCCAGGCCAAGACGATCACTCCCGGCACCTTCCGGCATCGGATTCAGCCATGCCGGCACCGCGGGTTCCACCTCTGCCCCACGGGCATCGTAGGCACCACGCTCGAGGATGTAACTCTGCCGACGCTCTGACAATTCGCCCATCACCATGATCTCAGTCACTCCATCCTGCGCCCTCCCGAGCGCCTCACGCGCCGACTGCAATTCCTTCAACTTGGCTTGGTAGGCCGGATCGTGGGCAGACAACTGGTAGCGTTTCAATTCCGCTCCGCCCGCCTTACCCAGACTCGTCCCATCGTGCAAGTGCGCCACTTCCACCGGAGTCAACTCGCGCCCGTAAAGGCCGAACTCATCAACCATGCCACCCTTGAAACCCTTGTCGCGAAAGCGCGCACCAATCGCCACGTTGTCCCCACCACCTCCTGTGATTTGCTTGGTTAAATGATCACGAACAATCTCGGTCAGTGCCGGCTTGCCGTTGACGAAAATCTTGAGACCATCGGCGCGCATCGAGCCGTCATAGGTAACCGCGACATGCGCCCACTCGCTCGGCTTCAACACCTCGACAGTCCGCACACGGATTGCATTCCCGGGGTAGAAATGCACCAGCGCCGCGCTCAACTTGCCGTCCTCGATCAGCAGTTCGTAACCACGGCTCGCCGCATCGGTCCACGCACGCGAACGGTGATAGACCACCGCGCGCTCTTTGATGTCCGGAGTGTTCATCCACAACGAAACCGAGAACGGATGCCAGCGCGGGTAGTTGCCGTGCTTCAGCTTGACCGCATCGTCACCGGTCAACTGGACAGCTTGTCCAACCTTGCCCGGCACGGATTTGTTCGCGCCGCCAACCTTCTCGAAGGAGAGCTGTTCCAGGACACCCATCACTTTCCGCTCCGCTGCCGGCACCGCGACACTCAGCTCGATGGTTTCCAATTCCTTTTCTAGCGACACGACTTTTCCCTTCAGATCAGCCAGTTTCGATTTCACCGGCTCACCACCAAGAAACATAGTCGGCGTCGGTACCGAAGGCGTGAAATAGGAATACAATCCTGCCTCATCGATGTTGTTGAAGAAGGCGAACAACTGGTAATATTCCTTCTGCGTGATCGGGTCGTATTTGTGATCATGACAGCGCGAACATTCGACGGTCAGCCCGATGAATGCCGTCCCTACCGTGTGATTTCGATCCGCAACATACTCCACCCGGAACTCCTCCGGTGTGGATCCCCCCTCGGCCTTCTGCGGATGGAGACGGTTGAACGTGGTTGCCAGTATCTGATCGTCGGTCGGCTCTGGCAACAGATCCCCCGCCAGCTGCCAGGTCAAAAACTTGTCGTAGGAGAGGTTCTCGTTGAACGCTCGGATCACCCAGTCGCGCCACGGCCACACGTACCGGTCACGATCCACCTGGTAGCCATACGAATCCGAATAGCGCGCGACGTCGAGCCACTCGCTCGCCATGCGCTCCCCATAGGCCGGCTTGGCGAGATAGGCGTCTACCACCTTCTCGAATGCTCCGGGAGATTGGTCGGCAACGAAGCAATCGATCTCCGCAAGCGTCGGCGGCAATCCGGTCAGATCAAAACTCACCCGCCGGATCAGTCTCTCCTTCGAAGCCTCATCGTTCGGCTGCAATCCCTCAGTCTCCAAGCGTGCGAGTACGAACTGATCGATCTCGTTGCTCCCCCAATTCCGCTCATCTTTGACCTCGGGAACCTCCGTCTCAGTCAGGGAGACAAACGACCAGTGCTTCTCATACTTCGCGCCCTCCTGAATCCACTTCCCGATCAACTCGACTTCGTCCTGCGTGATCGAAATCTTAGACTCCGGCGGTGGCATCCGATCGTCGGGATCATCCGAGCTGATCCGACGAAATACTTCACTGTGCGCCAGATCACCAGGAGCGATCGCAAACATGCCATCCCCAAGCGCTGCACGCGCACCCTCAGCGGTATCGAGGCGCAGCTTCGCCTTTCGCTTACCCGCATCCGGACCGTGACAAAAGTAACAACGGTCAGAAAGAATCGGCCGGATCTCCCGACCAAAATCGACTTCAGCGATGGCTGGAGAATAAAAACTCACCCCGGCCAGGACCAGGAGACCAAATTTAAGGCGCAAAATCATTGTTAGATTACCCCTAAAGCGGGGCCGATTGCCCGGATTACTCAGAATCGTAGACCAACACCCGCTCCCACAGATCCTTGCAGTTCCCGATAAAGGCATCGTGATCTGCGTGCACCTGGTAGGTGTTGTGATCCCCGATCGAATCGAAGGTCAGACTGAGGTGGTAGCTGAACGAATTGTCGGTCACCGGGCGCTTCTCGGTCGGGGCAGGTTTGCCGATTGCCCCAGTCGCGACGGTCTCGATCGAAGTAAGCTTGGCGAGTTCGGATTCGAAAAACGTAACCTGCTCATCGCTGAGTCCGTCTTTTAACCAGAAAAATACAGTGTGGATCATCCGTCCACCCTATCCGACACCAAGACCGAATCCAACCATTTCCTACCAGGTCGCGCACCTCTCGATCGCCCCGATGAGGCGCCGAAAATCGTCCGGAAAGACGTGCCCGATGGTACCGATGCGGAAGCTCTCGATGCCAGTGACCTTGCCAGGATAAATCACGAAACCTCGCTCTTTCAGTGCGGCGTAGAATCCCTGGAACGAGTACCCATCCGCCTCAGGACTGCGGAAACCGGTGATGATTGGCCCCTGCCACTCGGGCGGCAGGACAAACTCGAATCCCAAACCCTGCATGCCATCGGCGAGGATCTGGTGGTTCTCTGAATACCTTGCGAAGCGCGCCTCGACACCCCCCTCCTCTTCCAATTCCTGCATCGCCTGCGCGAACGCGCGCACGGTGTGCGTCGGCGAAGTGAAGCGCCACTTACCGTTCCCCTCCTCCATGCATCGCCATTGC
The DNA here is from genome assembly GCA_047619485.1 of Verrucomicrobiales bacterium. Classification (GTDB taxonomy): domain Bacteria; phylum Verrucomicrobiota; class Verrucomicrobiia; order Verrucomicrobiales; family DEV007; genus JBLHKE01. Next base: position 14,642 of record JBLHKE010000082.1, read on the forward strand.
ACAAACAGATCGAGCGACAGCGAACGTGCGTTGCCCTCACACTTCTCCAACCGATCGCGACGGCAGATGACGAAACCAAAACCGGGGACGCCCTGGATGCACTTATCGGCTGACGAGACGATGTAGTCGATACCGAGTTCGGCAACGTCGAGCGGGATCCCTCCAAACGAACTCATCGCATCAACCATTAAAATTTTCCCCGCCCCTTTCACGATCAACGCGATCTCGGCGAGCGGGTTCATCATGCCAGTGGTGGTCTCGTTGTGAACGACCACAACGTGGGTGAATTCTGAAATCGTCTGGGCAAGCTTGACCAGATTTGGCCGATGAAGCTCACCACGGTCGTGGACAACATGATCGATTTTCAGATAGGACGCGATTTTCGCCAAGCGGTCGCCATAGGCGCCGTTTGCCAGCACCAGCAACTTGCCATCCTCCGGCACTGCGGTGCCGATCATTGCTTCGACCGAAAAACTCCCGCTGCCCTGCATCAGCACGGAGGTGTAGTCATCAGGCGCGGTGGCGGTAGCAAGATGGACCAAGTTCTCCCGAATCGGAGTGACGACACCTAGGTTGTAGTCGTCATCCCAGGTGCACCAGTCGCGCAGCATGACCCTGCGTACGCTCGGACTGGTCGATAGCGGGCCGGGAGTCAGGAGCAGGTAGGGGTTTTCTATTTCAGGATCATTCATTTCCGAGGAGAGGACATCGTCTTGGTCGACTCAATCACACCTGCCTCAATTCCCAAACCAGAATCATTGATACTGCCAAACGGTAATCGCTCGATTCGGTAGCCGGCGGCCTTGGAGGTGCGCTTGCGGATCTCGACCGACCCGGCGAAGAAGGCGAGTTCGACTTGCGGGTGTTCAATCATCGGCGTGACGACGGTGGCGATGTCTGAAGGCAGTTTGCAAGCGCTAGGTTTCAGCTTCGCCCTCATGTCAGCATGCCGTTGCAGGCGAAGTCGAAGATATCGAAATTGCGCGGATCGCCGAGCGCCTGCTGTTTGTATTCCGCGTTGAGAGGATGCGACAGAACCATCGGGACCATCTCTTCGTAGCGTCCACCGTGGGAGCGCAGGCCGCCTTTGAGAACGGACAAATCATGGTCTGCCTCGGTTTTTCCAAGCACAAAATCACGACCGCACAGGACGCAGATATCTCCGATTCGATCTTCTGCCAACTCGAGCCGGCGGCAGGTAGCGGCCCGATCATAGACTTCGGTGACGCCTTCGATCCCTCCCAGATAATCGATCATTGTTGGCACTTGCGACTTGTCCTCGACATGGACCATGACCAGGGAACCGAGCGCGCCGTGGTGGACGACATAGGGATCGGTGATCGGGCAGATGACGGTCAAGCCCTCACCGTATTTATCCTTTAGTAACGCCTCTACGTAAATGACGTTCGGCGAGCCGTCGGCCTTGTTCTTCGAGTTCATGCCGTGGTCTGCGGTCGCTGCGACGACGCATCCCGCATCGAGTAACCGACCAACCTGCGCATCTATCTGCGCGTAGAAGTCGAGGCTCTCGGGGGCGTCAGGCACATATTTGTGCTGCATGAAATCAGTCAGCGAAAGGTAGAGGAAATCCGCCTTGCCGCC
>JBLHKE010000083.1:0-16052 GCA_047619485.1 Verrucomicrobiales bacterium
CAGCATCGTCACAAGCACGGTGGCGATCATGGTTTTTACCGGCGCAGCCGCGGCGGGGTCAGAAGCGTAGCGTCGCAGGCGCCGGAAGATGCCGCGCAAGCCGAGGAGCACTGCGGCGACCAGGGGAATGAATGCTAGGGCGATGAGGTCATGGCCGGCCCACAGGCGCAGGATCTTGGGCAGCACCTGGGCGAGCGGCAGCATCGCAAGCAGCACCACCGGGGCGATCATGGCGGGGATTGCCAACCATTGCCCCCTCAGGCGGCCCTGCCCCCGTCGCACCTGCCGCAGGGCCAGCCAGCCGAAGACCCACGCGAGCACCACCGAGGCGATGCTCAACGGTCGCAGCAGCACCGTGTATGGCTCGCTGGTAAAGAAGGAGCGCTCGAGTTCCCCTGCGTCGATGAACCACGCCCGGGTCATCTCCCAAAGCACGAGCAGGGACGCCGCCGCAAAGGCGATGCTCCACCAGGCAGACGCGGTGATGCGTGGCCGATTTGCGTCCGGCGCCGGGGTGGCTGGCTCGGCAGCGGAGGCCGCGGCCGGCGGTGCCGTGAGCGCCTGCTTGATCTCACTGGCGCGCTGGTAGCGCCGGTTGGGGTCGTGCTCCAGGGTCTTGAGCACCACCTCGTCGAGAGTGACATCCACTTTCACCCGCTGCGAGGGAGTGGGGAAGCGCCCCAGCGGCAGCTCGCCGGTGAGCATCTCGTAGAACACCACTCCGAGAGAGTAGAGGTCGGCCCGGTGGTCGACCCGGTCCGTGTGCTTCTGCTGCTCGGGGGCCATGTAGTGGGGGGTGCCCATCATCTGGCCCGCCTCGGTGACGAACTCCTGTCCCGTTTGCTCGTCGCAGCGCATGCGGGCGATGCCGAAGTCGGCAATCTTCAATTGGCCCTCACGGTCGATGAGAATGTTTTCCGGCTTGATGTCGCGGTGGACCACTCCCTGGGCGTGGGCGTATTCGAGGGCGTCGCAAATTTGCGGCACGTAGCGCAGCGCGTCGTCCACGCTCAGGTGTCCGGCGGTGAGGATTTCGCGCAGCGAGGCGCCGTCGACCCACTCCATGACCAGGTAGCAGAGGCCGTCCTCGTGGCCGTGGTCGAAGACCTGCACCACGTTGGGGTGGTTGAGCACCGCGAGGGCGCGGGCCTCACGCTCGAAACGCTGGGTGAACTCCGGGACGCCGGCCAACTTAGCGTCGATGACCTTGATGGCCACCACCCGGTTCAGCTTGGGCTGCCGGGCCTTGTAGACCACCCCCATGCCTCCTCGGGCCAGTGGGGCGAGGATTTCCACCCCGCCGAGGGTGTCGCCGGCTGCCAGTGGGGGCGAGGGATTGCCTTCGTCCTTTCCCGTTTCCTGCGCCAGCATCCGGGCGAGGCAGTGGGGACAGCCTCCACCAAGGCCGGAGGCGAGGTCGGGCTGGTAGGTCTTCCCGCAATCGAAGCAGGTGCTCTCGGGTTGGTCATTCATGGGGTCTTGGTTCATTTTACAGGTTCTTTTGCTGCCGGGAAATCGCTTTTCGATATCCCGGGATGTGATGGTCCGGGGGCCGCCCGCCAAGGGGGAAGAGTCCCGATTCGCCCATGTAAAAGGAATCGCCGGAAAAAGGTAACAGAGCGGAGCGAACACGCCCGGCTGGTATTTGGCACCCCGAATCCCCGGCACAGGTCGCGCCAGAGCTCCAGCAAGGGCTCGAACGTCTGGATCATCGCCTTCGCGTCGATGACGAGTGCGACCATGGAAGCCAACGTGGTGACTCCCGAGAAGAGAGCCCATTAAATGAGTCTTCGTTTCATCGGCCTTGTGCTTGGCTCGTGGTTTCCTTCGGGTGTTGTTGGATGGGGCTCGAATGAGTCCGGTTCGCCGATGGCGCTCATTCACGACTACCAGTAGCCCCGGTCGTGATAGGCGACTCCAGCTTCCCGGTCGTAATAGTAGGTGGTAATGGCACCGCTCCCCTTTGAGGGGCTATAATAAACCAACGCCTTGTCGAGAGGTTCCCATCCGGCAGCCTTGAAACGGGTGGCCATTCTTTCCCGGTTGGCTGGCTCACCTTCGCCATGCATTTCATCGCGTTTATGGGCGGAGCTGTCTTTGTCCGCCTCCCAAAGCCCGTCCAGAAACTTCATGAAATGATCTTCCTCCACTTTGTACCGTGCGTAGTGACCGTTCCGCTCACTGAGCAGGGAGATTTCCGTCGCTTGCGGTGGCAGCCAAGGTTTAATCCGGCTATCAGCGATTTCAGCCGCTGTCTTGAAACTGTGTTCGCCGGTGAGGGTGACAGGTTCCGCCGGCGCCTCGCCCGTTCGGACGACCGCCTCGGCGCTGACCAATTGCCCTTGAGGCATGTGTTTACTGTTCCGGATCAGGATCTTCCCGTCGGCAGCGACGACCATGTCGAATGACTGCTTTGGCTTCGGGGAATCTTCTTCCGCAGCCTGGCCGGGCAATCCGGCGGGCAAGTCTCGTTCGCTCCAGGTGATCGTCCTGCTTTCCAAATTCCATGTTCCCTGGAACGAGCTGCGCAGAAACTTGGGTTTGGCATCGTCAGCTCCGGGAGTTTTTACGGGGCCGATCCGGATCAGCATCAGCTCAAACCCGCCCTTGCGGGGCGCCACCATGACGCTGTAGCTGATCGTATGTTCAGGATCATCAGCGGGCCAGCCCCAGGCCATCTGCCATGCCGGAATCATGCCAGCTTTCGGGTTGCCCTGGATGTGCAGGTTGCCTTTCAAAATTTCCGCAGCATCTTCACCAGTAACCTCTCCTTCGAATGACCAGGTTCCGCGGGCTTCATTGAGTCCTTCAAACAGGGGAATTACGTCGGTGGAGAATTCCTTGGGGAGGCCTAGTCCCAGGTCCTGCCAGGTGGTCGCTGGCTTTGGAGGAGGCGTTTGGGCGACGGCCTGCCCGGGCGTGGACAGGCCGGCAACGACAAACATGGCCAAGGCGGCGATCGATGGAGATAAAAATAGTGATTTCGAGCTCATAGTAGTTTCGGATGATGAGCGGTGAATGTGAAATGGGAATGAAACCGCTGTGAAAACGCGGAGAAATTGACATGCGCTATGAATCCAGGAAAGCAGCGATCCGCTACTCTAAAAAACTGTGATCGTCTTCGAGCTTGAAGCGGAACAACCAGCGCACCGCTTCAGTTAGACTGGATTCGCTGTGGAGGTTTATGCAGCTGGTGGTGAGGGAGAGTCCGTGAGGGAGGCGACGGAAAAGCTACCAGCAGACGTTTCACTACAATTGTAGTTGACGTTCCCCACTACAATTGTAGTTGACGCTCCCCACTACAAGTGTAGTGTTCCCACTTATGAAACCTCATATTTCTGAGTCTGAGTGGAGCGTGATGGAAGTGCTGTGGGAATCTGCGCCGAGTACTGCGGCGGAGGTCACCAAAGCGCTCCATCCGGCGACACAGTGGGCAGATAACACCGTGCGCACACTTATCAAGCGGCTCGTGGACAAGGGTGCTCTCAAGACAGCGGAGAACGCGGCTGGCACACGGACGTTCCGCCCGGCGGTGGCGCGCGAGGCTTGTGTGAAGGCGGAGGGGGAGTCTTTCCTCCAGCGCTTCTTTGGGGGAGCGGCCAAGCCGCTGCTCGTTCACTTCGCGCAGAATGGAAAACTCAGCGCGGCGGAGGTGAAGGAGCTTCAGGCTCTCCTGGACGATTTGAAAGACGAGCCCGATGAGCGCACCCAGCTCTCCGATCACCTGAGAGACCAGGATCGGTGATCGACGGCTGGAAAATCAACCCCCGAACGAACGAAACAAGAAACACAACAATGAACACAATAGACACACTTCTCGATTGGGTCGCCGCTGGCAGTCTTCGTGCATCAGTGCTGGTGCTCGCCGTACTCGCGGTGCAGTGGGTGGCGAAGAACCGCTTGCCCTCGCGCTGGCGCTACGCACTATGGCTGCCGGTTCTGGCTGCTCTCCTGCTGCCGTCCTTGCCGGTGCTGCCATCGTGGATGAAATGGTCTCCACAGCGAGCGCCTGTCGAAATTGCCGCCCGGCCTTCTGAGGTCGAGAGCGGAAAAACACTGGCAATGGCCACCGATTTCGCGCCCGTCGCGGCTGATAAAAGGCATGCATTACCTGCAGCGCCTCTTGCAGCGAGCCAGCCCCTGACAGCCGGCGAGTCACCATACTGGCATTCATGGATCACGGCTGCGTGGCTGCTTGGTGCGACGGCAGTGTGCGTCTGTGTCATCACATCGTTCATGTTCACGTTCCGCAGGGTGCGGCGCACGGCACTGCCGGTGGACGAGGAAACTCTTTCTCGTATCGCGGAAACCGCGCGCTCCATCGGGCTGCGGCGCATGCCACGTGTATTGAAATCACCCGCCGTTGCGAGCCCTGCCGTGTGCGGTCTACGGTGGTCAACGCTACTACTGAATGAAGGATTCCCGGAGAGTCTATCCGGCGAGGAGTCCGACATGATCCTGCGCCATGAACTGATGCATATCCGGCGCGGCGATCTCATGATGAACGCGCTCCTCTGCGGGCTGCTGGCCCTGCATTGGTTCAATCCCCTGCTTTGGTTTGCCTTCTTCCGTGTCCGTACTGACCGCGAGGCTGCGTGTGATGCTCAAGTGCTCGATGGAGCGACTGCGCCGCGCCGGGCGGCCTACGCGCAAACGTTGTTGAAAATGGAAACCGCCTTTCCGCCATCGGGTATGTGCCTTGGCTTCGTCGGTATTCTCCAGCGCCAAAGCGCGCTGCGGGAGCGAATTCAGGCAATTGTTTCCCAACCGCAGTCCAGCCGGTTTGCGAAGGCGGCTACCGCGCTCTGCATAGGGCTGCTCATCGCGGCGGGAGTGGTCAAAGCTGACGAAGCCCCGGCAAAGGACAAGGCGAACGCCGAGTCGAGCGTGTCGCAAGGAGAGACGGCCCCCGAACCGCTCGCCATCGCCGCCGATGACAGTATCGCGTTTTTTGAGGACAGATACGGCGTCAAACTCGAGGGAGTGAAGCCGAGGGGTGAATATGGCAACCCTGACGAATACTACGACGAGATAGCCAAAAAACTCGGCCTTCAGATACTGGCCTCGGAAGCAGCGGCGAAGATCTTCAGCTGGGGCCAGGACAACAAGCTGAGCCCGCCGATGTCTTTCGTGAAGCGTAGCCCAGGCGGTCCGTGGGAAATCGGGGTCTTGCGCCTCCCAATGGCCAAGGAGGGAAAGAAGCTTGATTTCGCTGCTTCCAAGACTGGAAAGGTCGCCGCCTTGGTGCGAATCGATGACGACAAGCGAATCCTCTCAGTCGAGAATTCACTTATTGACGATTTATCACGGAAAAGATTTTCGAAGGTGTTCCACCCGTCCGGATATTACGAGAAGTTCGACCGCGTCCTTGCTCACGTCGAGGCCAATCCGAAGCTTCAGGTCATTGGGACTACCCTACATGAAGATACAGAGCTCGAAGATTTCTACATCACAGTTCGAACGCGGAAAGGGCGCGAGGTGCGCCTGCGATTTGAGGAGGCGCACACGCGGTCGATAAACGATCTTCTTGGAGAACTTAAGAAGGTGGGCATGGACATTGTCGGCGCTACTCAGAAGCCTGCCGGGGACACAGAGCTGCCTCAGGCCGGGAAGGTTTGGACATCGACGCACAATCGTTGGCCCCGCGACCTCGATACCAGCGAGGTTCCGGCGAATCAAAGCCTCGAAGTCTTTCTGAATGAACACACGGCATCTGAATTCAAAGGCTCAATCTACAGGCCGAACCTCTCGGATTGGGATGACGAAGACGCTTACTTCAAGTGTGGAACAGAGTATCAAGTTGAGATTCGTTACAAGGGAACAAAGTCGGGAAAGGACTACTACCTGTTGAAGATCACCCATCCCCAAGGCGATGGTGTCCGCACCATTCCAAAGAGGCTCATCTACGAGGGGGCCGAAGTTGAGGTCTTTCGCGATGATGAGTATCGCATCTGTATCCGACCGCGAACCATCAAATTCAAAAACGACCTTTTACAGGACGCCGCTGACGGGCCTGCCACCGCTCCGGAGGCGAAGGCTGAGGGCAAGGAGAAACCTAAACCTGAAACGAAGGGGCGCCCTCAGTAGCGGGTGGCCGGCCTCTTACGTTGTGCGCCGAGCAAAGCGAGGCGCTTCTTGGTGGGTGAAAGTCCCATCGTTATAAAACCTAGCCAGTAGTAACTACCGAGTGTTGCGCAGATGTTAGCTAAGCCATTAAAAATCGTGGGAGATTGCCGCGTTACCAAGATCATTGCCCGAAGTTGCGCCGACAGGTGCGGCATGAAGGCTGGCGAAACAGCATCGGCGAAGCGTACACAGGGAAGTGACCAGGCCGCAGGGGAGTTCGCATCTCCCTTAAGATTGATACAGCCCCGAAAGTGTCCAAGTGAGGAGGCCGACCTTGTAACGTTAAAGGTAAGGCAGCACCGACACGCGCGTTTTGGCAAGCGCGTGAAAGTTCCTCCGGGGTCGGATAAGATCGTGGCACGGTTACAGAGAAGCGTGAACAGATGAGCGGGACGGAACCGAATAATCCGAACCCGACACCTCGAACTCGGGAGACCTCACCGCCGCTCCTGCTGGGCAACCAGCGGGGCGTTGACGGCCAACTAACTGAAGGCGTCAACGTGTGCAGTGAGGAGTCAGATCCACCCATAGTAGTCCGAGACGGTAAGACCGATCACACGGCGAAGGGGTGGGCAGTAAGTCAACGCGGACAAAGCACCGACGCGAGGGAGAGGAATGCTCCCATGAGAAGCGTCTCAAGCACCCTGTCCGCACTGACCCGGAAGGCCGGTGGCGACAAGAAGCATCGCTTCAAGTCGCTCTACCGGTTGATCGACCTGCAGATGCTCTACGAGAGCTTCCGTGGACTGAAACGCAGCGCCGCGCCCGGAGTGGACGGTGTGACCGTGACAGACTACGAGGAGAACTTGGACGAGAACCTGCGTTCGTTACACCGACGACTGATCGAGAAGCGCTACCGGGCGCAGAACGTGAAACGTCGCTACATCCCGAAGCCAGGAAGCAAGAAATTGCGACCACTAGGGATCCCAACACTAGAAGACAAAATAGTCCAACGTGCAGCAAGCCAGATACTGGAAAGCATCTACGAACCAGACTTCAGTGATCGAAGCATCGGCTACCGAAAAGGAAAACCCGGAGCACGCGAGGCGAGCTATCAGCTCTCCCGCGAACTCTACTCCGGAACTTACCGCTGGGTAGTCGAAGCCGATATCCGAAGCTTCTTCGACGAAGTAGACCACGACTGGTTAGTGCGCATGTTAGAGCAACGGGTGGACGACCGCGCCTTCACAGGACTGATCCGCAAATAGCTAAAGGCAGGAGTGCTGGAGCCGGGCGAAGAAGACCTACTGGAGCCGGACGCAGGCACGCCACAAGGCGGCGTCATATCCCCCGTGCTGGCCAACATCTACCTGCACTACGTCCTAGATCGATGGGTCGAGGGCACGGTCAGGGAGAACAGCGGCGGCGAGGTGCAATTCATGCGCTACGCCGACGACATCATCGTGTGCTTCGAGCACAAACGCGACGCAGACCGATACCTCCACAACCTCCCGGCGAGGCTAGCGAAGTTCTCGCTACGCGTTGCCGAAGAGAAGACCGGACTGGTAAAGTTCAACCGATGGGAGTCCGACAGCAGTGGGAAGTTTACCTTCTTAGGCTTCGACTTCTACTGGGCGCGCACGAAGCGCAACCGCGAGCACAAGATGGTCAAGCGGCGGACGAATAAGAAGAAATACAAATCCGCATTGGCCAAGATGAAAGAGTGGATAAAAGAAGCCAGAAATTGGAAACTGAGGATGGTCCTCAGCAGCTTGCGGCTAAAGCTGCGAGGCTATTGGAACTACTACGGAGTGATAGGAAACTCGTCAGCGACTTGGCGATATTACTCTGCTGTGATGATGTTAATCTACAAATGGTTAAATCGTCGTAGTCAGAGGAGGAGCTACACCTGGGGTAGGTTCAAAGAGCTGTATTTGGACAGTTGGGAGATCCCGGCACCACGCGTAGTGGAGCAAGGAGAGCCAAAAGTTCAGCAACAGTCACTGAGTCTTGCGAAAAGCTGACCACACGTCATATAGTGAAAGGACAAAGCAATGAACGAACGTAAACATCAAGCAGCAAGAGACCGGGTGCATGCGCGACCCACTGAGGAGCCTTGTGCGGGAAAATCGCACGCAGGGATCTGCGAGGGGGGCGCCCGGTAACGGGTGTCCCTACCTCGATCTGCACAAAAGGAGAAGACGCCATGATCGACCCAATATTCATGATCCCCTTGCTGCTCGTTTGTATCGGGACGCTAATCTTCCGTTACAGAGTCACCCGATCCAAGTTGGCTAGGCGGCACTGGGCTATCGTGGCGGCCGGCGTTTGCATAGCGCTCCTTCTGCCGCTTTCGATTGGCGCTTGGATACCTGATTTTTTCGGCCAACGATTGACTGTGGCTAGAGCGCGCGCATCAACAGGACATGAGTTTAGAGTTACGCAGCAATGGAATCATCTGGATTTCTACACTGTCTCGTTGGAAGTAACCTCACCGGACGGGAGAATGCACCGGACGACCTTGAACGGCGATGACCCCAAGAGATGGCGTATGCCCTTGCAGATCGACGAACAAGATCGCCTTGCTAAGGTCACCCTCAGTAGTGGTCGCGAAGCCAAAGTCTCTTGGTGACTTGAAGATCGGCGATGCAGAACAAGGCGCTGCACCTGACGCCTGACCCGCTGGGACTTGAAAAGCTGAATGCCGCTACCAATCTTAACCTGCAATCGACGCTCGCCTCCCGGTCAGGCGCCGGTGAGCTAGGACGTTCGGCTAAGAAATATGAGACTACTCCGCTTTGCCACATTCATCTTCTTCATTGGAGCTCAAGCAATCCATGCCGACGTGAACATGGTTGAGAAAGACAAAGGGCTATACTACGAAGTTCATCGGAACGAGAATGGATTGTATTCGATACGCTACGCCCATGGTGAGTTTATAGGGCGGATTGGCGGACTCGGTCAGCCAGTGCAGATCCGTGGCCGCAACGATGGAAAGACGGTTTTCGATTGCACAGACATTAGGCCTAGCAGCAAGGCTGGATCGCTTCTGAAGGATGCAGTTGCAAAAGGATTGGTTCACAAAGATGCCTTCGTGCTCTGTTTCGAGTTTGATATCAATGTAGTGGACGAACTCCTGATGGTTTTTAGCGGTGGGAAATATACCTTTTACCGACTCGACTTACTTTGGCTGGTGAAGCAATCGAAGGCAGACGGTCGATTTGTCGATAAATCAGGTGCCGAACAAGACGGCGCTGATGAACCCGCTACTGCTGTGGAGTCGAAGGCTAAGGGTAAAAAGAAAACTAAACCAGAATCGGAGGGGCGCTCCCAGTAGCGGGTGGCCGGCCTCTTACGTTGCCAAAATACTAACCAGTCAGCCACTTTGAAGTCAGTTGCTATTACCATCTTGCTCATCATTGTTCCGCTCATGCTCGCCTTGGGAAGTGTTGGCATCGGGCCGAACCTAGGCCTCCCGTTCGGCCCACAAGCTGAAGGTGGAGAAGAACGCCAGAATTCATCTCCTCAGCGGCGTGGGGCGCTGTGGTTTTTGTTCCCAGCCGCTCTACTCGAAGAGGCGTAGCCGCAGGGGCGGTCACGGGCACTATATTTGCGCCTGCCACCACGAGTCGCGGAAGGGCAAGTTGCCGAAGTGCAAGCAACCCTGGAACCGCATCGAGGCGCTGGAGGAACTGACGTTGGCTTTTGTTGGGGAGATGATGTCGGACGGTGAATTGGTGGCCGATATCATTACCGAGTCCGAGCGCCGGGCGTGTGACACGGTGTCATCCTTCCCGCTCGGCGGGCCTGATATCGAGAAGCAACTGGATCAAGTGAAGCGACGTGAGGGGAGGTTGATGGAGGCCTACGAGGGTGGTGCGATCGACCTGTCTGAACTCAAGGAGCGGAAGAAAAAGCTATTGGACGAGAGGTCGAGGATCAGGAGGCTGGCCGAGGCACAGAACGCCGCAGAGAAAGCGCCAGACGATAGCAAACGATCAAAGGTCGCCAGGCGCATCGCCGAGGGGGCGAAGGTGCTCGACGCGTCCACGAGTGACGCTGAGCGCAAGGAAGTAATCAAGGAGCTGTTCTCAGAGATCTTTTTCCGGGGCGAGTCTATTATCGCGTTCACGTTCTCTCATAACCTGCTTCCCGCAGACGGCGGCGAGTCGTTTTCTGGGATCGCAAATGGTTTGGTTTCGCTTCACGAACCGTTCCGCGTCACCGAGCCCGAGGAGCCTGTGCCGCGTAGTGTCCGGAAACTCGATTACAAGAGAACCTGCTGAAGTTCAATCGGTTGAGGGCACGCCAAAAACCGTATTTGGGAGCGTGTTCCGCCTGCGTGAAGCTGCAAGAATGCACTGATGGACGCATTCAAACTCATCCTCGTAGGGTGTCAAAAGTCAGTCGAGCCTGTAAACACAGACGTTTCAGGCCAAGGCAACTGGTTCAGATCCTCGATCTCAACCGACCTCACAAAGGCTGTTGCCTACCGTTTCCTTTGCCTTCCCTTGCGCTTTCCGCTCTCCCGAGGGTGCGGTACCTAGCACCAAGAAAGTGCAACCCGTTGAGCGCGGAGGCGCTTGCGGGGTTCATGCTTTTGGCTGCCAATCGTCAACCCCTACAAATACGGATTCACGATTGGTATACGCCGCACGCGACGCTCGCAAGTGCCTCCCCGACCAGTCCCTCGCGCTCTGCAGGAGTCGCGGTATTTGCCGCCCCGGGGCGGCGGCAAATCGCAAGGAAAGGGGCAGGGGAGATCCTCAGGGCGAGCAGGGCCGGGAAGCTGTCTGGGGAGTGCAGGTAGACCGAACCGGTCGGGGGCGTGGCTCCCGGTCGCCTGGTAGGGGTGGAGCTCTCTCCAGAGACAGGCGGCGGAGGGCGAAACTCTTGGAGCCGGCGATACTGATACCGAGGATGGATCCGATCTCCGAGGACTTTCCGTATGGAGAACCGGATCGTGCGACCGTCATGTCGGCTGAAATCGGGGATATGGGGACGTCGTCTGGCGCTGTAATAGCGGCGTTTTTAGGTTCGGCTGAGTTTTTTGACCTTACGGGCGTAGCGAAGGCGATGAAGACAGCTGCCGTGAAGATGCCGGACTTGTAAAGCTTTCGGAAAATTCTGAATTTTAGTGTGCCTTCGTGTTACGACTCGATCCATGGGCAGCCCATTCGTCCAACCTGGATTCTGGGGTCTTCCGAATTGGACTAAGGTCCAATGGCGAGATGGCGACGATTGGTCGAATGATTATAAGTGATCCGACGCATTCGACATCTAGCCTCTACCGCGCTCTTTTCGGTGTTGGGGCTCACCGCATCGCCTTGCCAGGCCGCCGACTCTGGCCCAGCGACAGGTGCACCTAAGCTCGTCCTCCAGATCACCGTCGACCAGCTGCGTGGCGACCAGCCGACCCGGTATCTCGATCGCATGGGAGAAGGCGGTTTTCGCTGGTTGCTCGAGCATGGCGCCGTTTTCGCCAATGCCCACCACGCCCACGCCAACACCGAGACCATCGTCGGCCACACCACGCTCGCGACCGGGGCTCACCCGTCGGCGCATGGCATGATCGGCAATGTCTGGTTTGACCGCGAGTCCGGTGCCCTGAACTACAACATCGAAGACCCGCGCTACCGGCTGCTCACCTCGGGTGCCGCCGTGGACAAGAAGACCGAGATCGACCCGACTCAGAAGTTGGCGCGCAGCGATGGGCGCTCGCCCGCCGCCATCCTCTGCTCCACTTTCAGCGACGAACTCGCCATCCGCTCGGTCGGCAAGGCCAAGATCTTCGGCGTGTCGGTCAAGGATCGCGGCGCGGTCTCGATGGCGGGGCACGCCGGCAAGGCGTTCTGGTTTTCCAAGAGCGCCGGCAAATTCGTGACGAGCGACTTCTACTATGCGAAATATCCCGCATGGGTAGAGGCATGGAACGCCAAAAACCTCCCGAGCCGCTATGGCGATCAGGCCTGGGATCTCCTCCAAGACCGCGAAACCTACGCGTTCGCCGATCGCGACGATCAGAAGTGGGAGACGACCATGCTGCCCTTCGGTCGGCTGTTCCCCCATCGCTACGGCCCCGCCGACGGCAAACGCTTCACTACCTTCCTGACACTCAGCCCAGCCGGAGACGAACTCACGCTCGACTTCGCCAAGGCTCTCATCGAGAACGAATCCATCGGCGCCGACGCGGTGACCGACTACCTGTCGGTGAGCTTCTCTTCGACCGATTACGTCGGCCACCTGTTCGGTCCATCCAGCCTCGAGGCGGAGGACAACCTGTTGCGCCTCGACCGGACGCTCGCGGCGCTGCTGAGTTTCGTCGATGAGAAGGTCGGGCTCGACAATACGATCATCGCCTTCTCCGCCGACCACGGAGGTCCCGAGGTGCCGGCCGACCTCAAGCAGTACGGCTTCGAGGCCGACTACGTGCGCCCGGAATCTTGGGAGAAATCAGGCGCTTTCGATTCCCTCAAGAAGCGTTTCGGGATCGGGGAAGACCTGGTGCGCGAGTATGCCCACCCATATCTCTACCTGAACCGGGATCTGATCCGCACGAGGGGGCTCGACCTCGGGGAGGTCGAACGCGCCGTCGCCGCAGAGCTGATGAAATTCCCCGGCGTCGCCCTCGCCGTATCCAGTACCGACCTCTCGCGCGGGGCCGTCGCAGACACGGCGCTGCTGCGGTCGGTGCTCAACAATCACAGCCCGAAGCGCTCCGGCGACATCTACGTCGTCTTCGAGCCCAACTGGTTCATCAACGATTTCGACGGTCTCGCCGTCGCCGCCACCCACGGCTCGCCGTGGCGCTACGACACCTTCGTGCCGGTTATCTTTGCCGGACCCGGGATCAAACCCCAGAAGATCTACCGCGAGATCCAGACCGTCGATGTCGCGACCACGCTCAGCGCGCTGCTCGGAACGAAGCCACCCTCCGCCAGCCGCGGAAAAATTCTAACTGAAGTCCTAGAGGGGCACTGACCCAAACCAAACCAAACCAAAACTATGAAATCCATCTGCAAACAACTCGCCGTCTTCTCCGCCATTGCGCTCTCGCTGGTCTCCTCCCCGATCGTCGCCCTCACGGCAGGCGGCGGCGTTCTTGCCGTCGGCCTGAGCAGCTGCAGCACCCCGCAGCAGCGCCAAGGAGTCCGGCAGGACACGCGAATCGAGAGCCGCGCCGAGGATCGCTACGACCGCCGTCGCGATCGCTAGTAGACGGCCCGCCGTCCGAGATTGCTGGAATCGCTCACCCCACGGGTCGCTAGCCGACCCGTGGGGCATCCGAGTGCGCTCCCGCCGCGCCGACCTCCAGATCTCCGCCCCACGAACGATGAGCATGAGAAGTCTCATCGCTGCCCCGATCGTGGTCCTTGTGACAAGCCAGGAAATTGCCATACTATCCCGACATCCATGAACCCAATCAGATCCGCTTTTTGCTCTCTAGCTCCAATCGCCCTCGCACTCTTACTCGCTTCCTGTGCTGGAGGCGTGCAACAACGCAGCAGCGACCGCCTCGACCGGCGCCTAGAGGTGCGCGATTCCAGACTCGACACCAGCCTGGACCGGGTCGACCAGCGCGAGCAGGCGCGCAGCGGGCGATGGGAGAAGCGTTCAGAGAAGGCGGACGCCCAAGCCGAGCGGCGCTTTGAGCGCTTGACCAATTAACGACCGGATCCTGCACCATCCGGCGGGGGCTTGCCGCACCCGGTCGCTACTGCGTCGGGTCGCCCGCCTGTAGCGCCAGCTGTCTCTACATGCTCTCGACGCTGGTCTGCAGCGCCTCCTGGCTGACCCGGATGAGGCCGCTGCGCGGCCGGTCAAAATCGATGACCGTCATCATGACGGCAGAGAGGACGATCGTCAGGGCACTCATCCGCCACCGGCTGATGAACCCGCTGAGGCCGGCGTTAAAACCCGCGATGCTGACGCGATGAGAATCAGCATCCAGAGGATGGGCGGAGGGAGGCGGTCGAGTCCTGCGGCGAGGCGCGACGTGTGCATGTCGATGACGTCGTTGACCGATGCGAGCAGCGACGCCTCGAGCGAGCCGGGCGACTTCGAGTTCACGATCTCTGCGGTGAGCGGCCAGAGGCGACCCTGCGCCGTCAGGCTCTCCTGGACAAGGCCTGCGCTGGAACTCCTGACTCAGGTATCCGCGACGCGAGTTTTTGCATATTGGTAGAGTGCCTCACGCAGGGCGAGCCCATCCGGCCCGGAAAACAGTTCTGCCCGCAGGAAGGCGCTGCCGAGGGCGTTGGCCTCATTGACGACCGACTGCCTTCGCTGGTCGTAGCGGTTGATCGTGAACCCGTAGGTGAACGCGAGGATCAGGCTTAGCAATGCGAAGATCGAGTTGAGCACGATCGCTCCACCGCCCGCCTCCCCATCCTTGAGCTGCTTTCGTTTCGAAAGTCCCACGCGATAACCCACCTCCAGCGCGACGAGCAGGCACGTCACAAACAAGCCGCAGGAGACCAAGATAGGCACCCCATAGAGTAGCGGGATCCAGATGATGTCGGCTAGCAATTCGGTGTTCAAGGGCTGAGTTGGTTTAGGGATTCGGCCTACCGCTTGCCTGAGTTTGCTGTATGTCTCAGTTAAGCTCCCAAGACCTCGCCCGCGCAGGCTCGTCAGTGACCGCCCCCGCTAGGAGTCTGTCGGACTTAGATGATTTCGAGCAAAACGTTTTAGAATTCAGTCATAATCCGCTGTCCGATGCAGGAGTATATTGGAATATCCGCCAAAGCGGAGGGTGGATTTGGGCGAATTCTAAAACGATTGTTGCCGGATCAGGTAAGTCCGACAGGCTCCTAGGATCGAGACTAAAACTCGATGCCGATGCCGAGGTAGGGGCCTTTCGTGACCACGTCGTAGGAAAACCCTCCCGACTGGTAGTCGATGCTCAGATATCTGTAGCCGAGTTCGACGGTGGTCCTCTCGTTCATCTGGTAACCGAGGCCTCCGAAGAAGTTCATAGTCAGGTCGGAATTGACACCGAACCCACCGACGTCACCACGCGCTGAGACATGCCAGCGATCCGCGATCGCATACTGGGAACGCAGTCCGACGAACGGATCGACCCAACTTTTAGACGCGGCGATTTCCGAATCGGGAATCCGCTCGCTGATCTCCCTCTCCAAGGTTCTGGCGAGGTTTTTTTCGGCTTTTGCGAGCCGCTTCTCGGCCTGTTTGCGGATTTTGCTACGTGCTCCCCCGAGCGCGGCCGAGGCCTCGGCACGTGCTGCTTCGAGGCGCGCCTGCGCTGCTGCTTTTGCATATTCCTTGATGGCATCACCCACTGGGCCGGAGCCCGCGATGCCTCCACCGATACCTCCTCCACCTCCGCCGATTCCCTCGTCGATGCGGTCGCGGATCGCGTCCTTGATCTCGTCGACTCTTCCGACCACGCGATCTTCGAGCGCTTCCGAAGCTGACGCGCGGAGATCCGCGATCAACGATGGCAGCCGACGATCGACCTCATCGCGGGCGGCATCGACCGCGCGATCGACGACAGCGGAGCTCAACCCTTCGCTGGCGCGGCGGACACCTGGGCTATCGATGGTCAGATCCAGCGTGCTGCCAAGGTAGACGTAGCGCGCACCGGCGAGCACATCGAGCCAGCCGCGCTCGCCCTCGAGAATCCGGTAGGATAGCGCCGCCTCAGCGAGGACTTGCTCGATGCCGACACTGACGTTTGAAAGCAAGGAACCCGGGGTATCGCCACCGACGGACGCCTTAATATACATGCCATCAAGAATCAGGCCAAACCGGTCGTGTCGCAGCTCGAGCCCGGCTGCGGCAATCATGTCCAAGTTCTTGAGGATGTCATCGATATCGGCATGGATGCCGGTGGTAAATCCCTTGATCGCCATCGTGCCATCGACACCAGCACCCCAGCCGGGGAGTGTCAGGGTCACGTCGAGCAAGGGCGAGGATCGCTCTGGGGCAGTCACGGGCGATGCGTCAACAACATCGGCTGAACC
>JBLHKE010000084.1:0-15984 GCA_047619485.1 Verrucomicrobiales bacterium
TCCCCGGGTGCCCCATCGTCTTTGAGGTCGGCACTGGCTCCGGCGAGGAGGCGCATGCCTTCGATGAAAGAGACGCCGTCCGCGCCGACGGCCGCGCTGACCTGCTGCCAGTGGTCGATTGCGTTCTGCAGTTGCTCCTTGTCTACCTCGACCCACTCGCCACGGATGAGCACGAGGCCCTCTGAACCTTTGAGGATCTCCGTTAGCTCCTTCTTTGTGAGTTTCTGGTCGCCCAGGGCGACGCCCATATTGAAATCGAGCAGTGAGTCACCGCCGAGGGTCGAACCCTTGGCGCTGTCGAGGGTGACGCTGACTTGTGGGCGTGAGCGTTTGCGCCACCAGTTGGGTAGTTGTGCGAACAGGCCACACTCTTCGTAGATGGGTATTTCTTGGAGAAACGCGTAAGCCTCCGGAGGAGTCCAGACCATCGGGTGGAAGATGTCACCGGAGTCGATGAGGTCGGTGATCAGTTCGCTGCGCTTGGCTGCGGCGTGTAGGGGGGAGAGGAGTTTTAGTAACTCGGACTTCTTGCGGGCACCGGCAAACTCCTCGAGTGCGCCACGCAGTGGGACACGGCGCACGGTGTCGTCGCGGGTCAGACCGGCGGCGTAGGTTGCCATGAAGGCGAACGGGAATTCGCGGTCCTGTTTATTCTCGGCAAGGTGCAGTGTGACGCGCCCGACGCGCGCCCATTGCGGGGCGTGGGTAGCTAGAAAATCGCTGATGCCACCGAACTTTTGGAGCTGTGTTAGAGTGTGATCTAGTAGCCTTTGCCACAGGTTGGTGAGGACTTCGGGGGCGAGGTATTCTGCGCCGCGCATCGGAGGTGCGTTCAGTACCCACTCGGCGAGCTGGGAGCTGGACGGTTGGTCGAAGCAATCGGCGGCCGGTGTTTGTCCTTCTGGTACGTGGCAGAGCGAGCGGAGGAACTCGGAGGTGATCTCACGCCAGTAGGTGACGGACGGGTCGGCACCGCTGGGGATCTTGGTGCCTGCAATGGCTAGGAGACCGGCGGGTTCGGCCTCCGTGAACTGGTCGACGATTGCCTTCGTCCAGCGCTCCGGCTGCTGCGGGGAGAGCGGGGAGACTGCACCGTCTGGGAGAAGTTGTAGTTGGAAGGAGATCGGCATGGCTAGCATAGAGCGGAGCGTCGGACAATGGGAAGGTTGGGATCGGGAGGCTGGCGGTTGCAAACCGCTGCCACTTCGCTAGGCTGGGCGCACTATGAAACTTACCGGAATTGCTGATGAGGCGGGAGCCCCGCTCGAACGACAGATCACTGCGACGCAAGCGCTTGGTTGGGACTCGATCGAGGCTCGATTTGTCGAGGTGCCTGGGTTTGAGAAAGGTTCCGTGCATGAAATTCCAGACGAGGCCTTCGACATTTTTGCGAGCGGGCTCGAAGAAGCAGGAATCAAAGTGTCGGGCGTCGGTTCGACGATCGGCAACTGGGCGCATTCGATCGAGGATTCGTTCGAGATCACCGAAGGAGAGATCGAGCGCTGCATTGCGCGGATGAAGCGTTTGGATTCGAAAATTGTTAGGGTCATGACCTACGCGATCCTGAAGGATGACGACGGTAACGTGCTGCCCGAGCAGCACGCGGATGAGCGCTTCACGCGGGTAGCGGAAATTAAGAAGCGCTTCGAGGCGGCTGGGATCACGCCGGTTCATGAGAACTGCATGAACTACGGGGGGATGGGACCCGGGTATGCGATGGAACTGCAGGCGGCGGTTCCGGGGTTGAAGTGGGTCTATGACACCGGGAATCCGGTTTTTAATCGGGATCGCAACAAGCCTGAGCCGTTCCCCATGCAGGATCCATGGGAGATGTGGGAGACCTTGCGTGAGCACTCGGTGCACGTGCATATTAAGGATGTGGTTTGGAACGAAGAAAAGAACGAATGTGATTATTGCATGCCGGGCGAGGGTGATGGGCAAGTAGTGCGGGTATTGCAGGATTTGAAGGATCGCGGCTACGAGGGCTACATTTCGATCGAACCGCACGTGGCGGCGGTTTTCCATGACGCGGACGGCGATGCGGAGAAAGACCCGGAGGCGCAGGCGAAGTGGCTGTATGAGAGCTACGTGCAGTATGGGGAAAAGATGAAGGCGCTGATCGCTGGCTTGGGTTGAGTTTTTTAGACCACCGATTTTCGCAGATTAACGCAGATTTTTCTTCTGCGGAACGTAAGGTCTAGCGATGAATCGGTTCCAGAAAGTAGCTGCTGCAGCGACGATTTCGTTGCTCGTTTTGATCTTCGTCGGTGCGACCGTGCGCACGAGCGGATCGGGGCTCGGTTGTCCGGATTGGCCGACTTGTTGGGGTTGCTGGGTTCCACCGATGACGGTGGAGGATGTGAATTTTGAGGAACTCGACTTAGAGAAATTTCACCGCAAGGATGCGACGGCGACGATCGAGTCTCTGCGGGCGGAATTTAACCCGGTGCATGTTTGGGTGGAGTACCTCAACCGGCTGACGTCGATGCCAGTCGGATTGCTGACTCTGGCGACTTTCGTCATGTCGTTTCGCTTTCGGCAGGTTCGCCCATCTGTGTTTTGGGCATCAGGGGGGGCGCTGTTCCTCGTCCTTTTTAATGCATGGTTGGGGATGAAGGTGGTGAAGAGCGGTTTGACCCCTGGGGTGATAACGCTGCACATGGCGGCGGCGATGTTGATGCTGTGCGTGTTGGTGTATGTCGTGTTCGCGGGGGGCGATGATCGGGGGCGTTTCGTGCTCTTGAAACCTGGGCGCAGGAAGCTCGTACGCGGACTATTGATCACTTTGTTTGTCCTGACGGTAGGAGAGGGGATTCTCGGATCGCAGGTGCGGGAGAAGACCGATGCGCTCGGTCATGCGCATGCGAACGAGCCGCGCTCCGAGTGGATTGAAGAGCTTGAGCAGAGCTGGGTCTACCTAGTGCACCGGAGTTTCTCGTGGGCGCTGGTAGCGCTGGCGGCGGTTTTCTTTTTCAAAACCCGCGCTGCAGCAGTGGCTGGCTCGGCCGGTCGAGCACCGACGATCATCCTTGCTATCATGCTCTCCCAGATGGTGCTGGGACTCCTACTGGCTTTTGCTGGAGTGCCGCCCGTGGTGCAGGTGTTGCATGTTGGGCTGTCGTCCATTCTCGTGGCGACAGAGTTCTATTTCCTGTTGGCGACGCGGGTGCCGCGAGGCGACTTGGCGTTGGCTTAGGGCTGCGCTGCTTCGACTTTGAGATCGAAGTTACGCCTGCGCTTGGCGTCGCGCTTGGACGGCTTCGGCGAGTTCTCCGATAACCTTTTCTGTCGTCTCCCAGTTGATACACGAGTCGGTGATGCTCTTTCCGTATTCGAGGGCGCCGATGTCCTCAGTGAGCTTCTGGTTTCCCTCCTTCAGGTGGCTTTCGATCATCACGCTGACGATGGCCTTGGATCCGTCGGCCAACTGCTTGCACAGGTCGCTGACGACCTCGGGCTGTTTGCGGTAATCCTTCAAACTGTTGCCGTGGCTGCAGTCGACCATCACATATGGCGGGAGCTTAGCTGATTCGAGATGGTCGACGATTTTCTTAATCTCCTCGGCCTGAAAGTTGGTGCCTTTGGAGGATCCACGCAGGATGACGTGGCAGCAGTCGTTGCCTTTGGTCGAGACAATGGCCGAGACGCCCTGCTTGGTCACCGAGAGGAAGTGGTGCGGGCTCTTGGCTGCGCCGATCGCGTCAATTGCGATCTGGATGCTGCCGCCGGTGCCGTTCTTGAAGCCGACAGGTGCGGACAGGCCGCTGGCGAGTTCACGGTGGATCTGGCTTTCGGTGGTGCGGGCGCCGATCGCCCCCCAGCAGACGAGGTCGGCGACGAACTGCGGGCTGATGGTGTCGAGAAATTCCGTGCCGGCTGGAACGCCCAGATTTGCGAGGTCGAGCAGCAGGCCGCGAGCCATGCGTAGCCCTTTGTTGATGTCGTAGCTGTCGTTGAGGTCCGGGTCGTTGATGAGGCCTTTCCACCCGGTGGTGGTGCGGGGCTTCTCGAAATAGACACGCATGATGATCAGCAGGTCCTCGGAGTGCTTGTCGGCGAGTTCCTTGAGTTTCTTTCCATACTCGAGGGCAGCCTCGGGATCGTGGATCGAACATGGACCGACCACGGCGAGGAGGCGATCGTCCTCGCCCTTCAGAATGGCCTCGCTCTGCTTGCGAGTTTTCGTCACGAGTCCTTCGGCTGCGCCTTCAGCCGGAAGGTCGGCCATTAGCACCGCCGGGGCGATGAGTGGGCGGATGGCTGAGATGCGGAGGTCGTCGGTAGATTGGTGATCAGACATGATTTGTGGCGCGACCCTCGCCGATGGTCGGGCATCCTGCAAGCTCTCGGTCACTCCATTTGCGCGTTGATTTTGTTAAGCTGCCCGTGATATTGCCCTCTCCAAGATGCAGCAGCCATTCATCAACTCACACCTCAGATGAAGGGATTCCTTCAAGTTCTCAGCTTGTTCGGCATCCCGCTGGCGATCGTTATTTGGTACGACCTCATCAACAACACCGAGGGCTACCAGCTGATCTACACCTTCAAGGCATCGCGTCCGCTCGCTATCGGCATCCACCTGGTCACCGCGTTCCTCTGCCTGCACACGCCGCTGCGACTGTGGCGCAATTTCAATCCGATGACCCTGCGGCTCTTCTGCCTTACCGTTTCGCTGGCGATTTTCTGGATCGCTGTGCGGCTGGCTTCGAGCGGGCGGGTCGAGCAGGCTCCGATCTTAAAATCGATGGCGGTCTTCCTAATCCCGATCATCCTGTATGCAGCCCTCAGCCACTTCCTCTTCAAGTGGTCGCGCGATGAGTTCGTCGACCTTGAGGCAGAAACTGAATCCTTAAAGAAACTCGACGACACCGATGGCAATTCTTGACGCAATTCTCAAAAAGGTGATCCAGGGCAAGTTGAAGTTCATGGGCATCGACTGGGCGACCATCGATTCGGTGCGCTTCGTAAAAGACGACCGGCGCGTGGACGTGACGGTCGGGCTGGAGGGCGAAGAGTTTCCGGTGACCGCGGTGTTAAACTACCGAATCGAGGGCGAACTGCTACTGGTCGAGAGTGTGGAGACGAGTCGGCACTGGATGACCGAGGCTGCGAAGCTGGCGGTTGCCAAGAAGGGCGGCAGGATCGATCTGCCGGAATCTGTGCGCGGGATGGTGTTGAAGGCGATCAGCTGAGCTGCTGTTCGCACAACAGGCTGTAAAAACCGCGACTGGCGATCAATTCATCGTGGGTGCCGCTCTCGACGATCTGGCCGTCGCGGATGACGAGGATCTTGTCGGCTTTACGAACGGTGCTGAGCCGGTGGGCGATGACGAAGCTGGTGCGCTCTTCGAGGAGCTTGTCCAAGGCTTCTTGAATCAGCTGCTCCGATTCGGAGTCGAGTGAACTGGTCGCTTCGTCGAGGATGAGGATCGCTGGATCTTTGATGATTGCACGTGCCAGGGCGATGCGCTGGCGCTGGCCTCCCGAGAGCTGTGCGCCGCGATCGCCGATCTGGGTATCGTACCCCTTCGGCAAATTCTCGATAAACTGGTGCGCGTTGGCTTTTTCGGCAGCGGCTTCGATCTCAGCCGCGGTCGCCTTCGGTTTTCCGTAAGCGATGTTGTCGCGGATTGATCCGCCGAAGAGCATGACCTCCTGCGGGACAAGCGCCATCTGGGCGCGGAGGGCACCGAGGGCGAATTGGGTGGCGGGTCGGCCATCGATGAGGATCTCACCGGACTCGGGATCGAAAAACCTCAGTAGCAATCCGATGACGGTGGATTTGCCTGCGCCGCTCGGTCCGACTAGGGCGATGCGTTCGCCCTGCTTGGCGTGGAGGCTGATCTCCTTAAGTACCTTGACCTCGCGCCGCGATGGGTAGCGGAAGGTGACGTCGCGGAATTCCACTTCGCCGCGGACTCGCTCGACGAACAATTCGCTCTCGCCAAGGTTCTCCGGGGTCTCGCCGAGGATCTCGAGGATGCGTGTGTTGGCGCCGATGACACGCTGCAGTTTGCCGTAGAGTTCCGCCAGGACGCCGCCGGAGCTGCTGGCGAAGGCTAGGCAGAACATGAAGGAGGTGAACCCCCCGGGACTGATCCAGCTTTTCTCGATTCCTTTCGAGCCATACCACATCATGAAAACCGCGGTGACCAAACTGATCAGGAGGATGGCGCAGAAGAAGAATCCACGGCTGCGAGCGCCGCTGATCGCCGGTGGGAGGAACTCGTCGATGCGACTGCGGTAGCGATCGATCTCATGTTGCTCGTTGTGGAAGGCCTTGACGACCTCGACGCCGTGCAGCGTCTCCTCTAGGACGACTGCGCTCTTGGCGAGTTGATCTTGGGACTTCGAGGAGAGGTCGCGGATGTAGCGCCCGATCCACAGGCTGATGCCGATGACAATCGGGGCGACCGCCAAAATTGTCAGTGCAAGCCATGGGGCGATGACGAACATCATCACCGAACCACCGATCGCCAGTGCGAAGTAGCGCACGAACTGGCGCAGGTCGTGGATCCAGAGTTCCTGGATTTGTGCGAGGTCGTTGAGAAGTCGGCTTGAAATCTCGCCGGTGCGTGTTCTGGCGTGAAACGTCATCGGCAGCAGGATGAGATTCTGGTAGGCGGCGACGCGCAGATCGCTCAGCCCGCGTTCGCCCACCTCGGAGATGTAGACAAAGCCGATGTAGGCAAAGATGAGGATGAGGACGACGATCGATACGAGGATGTAGCCGACGGTGTTCAGGTTCTGGAACCACTCCGGGCTGTCGCCGCCGATGCCGTAGCGGTTGAATAGGGTGCCATCGACGAGGTATCCGACCATCAGCGGGAACACGAGTTGCAGGGCGGTGCTCAGTAGGATCGCGATGATCCCGATAATTAGCTTCTGTTTATAGGCAAGAACGTAGGCAAACACCTGCTTCGCATCACGGTAGGAACTGGCGATACTAGGTTTTGCTTGGTCTGTCTTGCTTTCCTCACTCTGCATTGCTGGGAGACTGCCACACGCCGCGCGGCCTCGCAACGATTGTAACTTTTTAGAAAAGAGCAGGATCTGAGAGCTAGTAAGGCCAGATTTCGGGTTGGAACAATGGTGGTTGACGGCAGGGGGCTCCGTTGCTTAATTGGGCGCTCTTCACCCCTAAAAACCTATCGTTTAAGTATAGATACCCGCAAAGATTATGGCAAAATTTGGAATTAATGGTTTCGGTCGCATCGGCCGCAATGTGTTTCGTGCAATGACTCCCGAGCAGCGCAAAAATGTCGTCGCCGTCAATGATTTGACCGACAACAAAACGCTCGCGCACCTTCTCAAATGGGACTCGACCGCAGGCAAGCTCGACGCTGAGATCAGCTACGATGACACCTCGATCACGGTCGACGGTCACAAGATCACCGTCTACGAAGAGCGCGACCCAGCGAAGCTCCCATGGGGTGATCACGGTGTCGACGTCGTCCTCGAGTCGACTGGCTTCTTCACGGCTCGTGAGAAGGCCGAGTTGCACATCACAAGTGGTGGTGCCAGAAAAGTTCTTATCTCTGCTCCTGGTAAAAACGTCGATCTGACGATGTGCCTTGGCATCAACTCCGACTTGCTCAAGCCAGAGCACACGGTGGTCTCGAACGCGAGCTGCACGACCAACTGCCTTGCGCCGATGGTCAAAGTTCTCAACGACAGCTTCGGTGTTGAGCGTGGCATCATGACGACGATTCACTCCTACACGGGTGACCAGAACCTTTTGGACGCGCCGCACAGCGATCTCCGCCGCGGACGTTCTGCTGCAGTGAACATCGTGCCTTCGAGCACCGGTGCTGCAAAGGCGATCGGCGAGGTGATCCCTGAACTCAAGGGCAAGCTCACTGGTGGTGCGTTCCGCGTGCCGACTCCGACTGGTTCTGTGACTGACTTCACTGCACAGCTGAAGAAGAAGGTGACGGTCGAGGAGATCAACGCTGCTATGAAAGTTGCTGCTGAAGGCCCACTGAAAGGTGTGCTGGAATACAACGTCGAAGAGCCAGTGCTCACCGACATCGTTGGCAACCCGCACTCCTGTGTCTTCGACGCCGATCTCACCATGGAAATGGGCGGCGACTTCATCAAAGTGGTCGGTTGGTACGACAACGAGTGGGGCTACAGCAACCGCGCGATCGACGCGATGCAGTTGCTCGCTGACGCCTAGACTGTCAGCTTTCAGCTAAACCCAATGTTTCTTCGGAGGGCACCTAGCCAAATCGGCAGGTGCCCTCTTTTTCCTTAATTTCTCGAATAAAATGGCTAAGAAAACGATCCGCGATCTCGAACTCAAAGGGCGCAAGGTGCTCGTCCGTTGTGACTTCAATGTTCCTCTCAAAGATGGGGCGATTACTGACGACACCCGAATTACTGGAGCGATCCCGACGATCAAGCATCTGGTTGATGCGGGTGCCAAGGTGATTCTTTGCAGCCACATGGGGCGTCCAGCTAAAGAGAGGGAAGACGGCCGCGATCCAAAGGTGACACTTACATTGAGGCCGGTTGCCGTTCGCCTAGGTGAACTGTTGGGCAAAGAGATTGCTTTCGCTGACGATTGCATCGGTGAAGCCGTTGCTGATGCTGCCAACGTTTTGGGTGATGGTGATGTTCTCTTGCTTGAGAACGTTAGACTCTATGATGAAGAGACCGCCAACGATTCGGATTTTGCCAAGCAGCTCGCTGCGGTTGCTGAGGTCTTCGTCAACGATGCCTTCGGCACCGCCCACCGTGCGCATGCCTCCACCGCAGGTGTCGCCGATCACGTCGATGATTCGGTGATGGGTCTCCTCATGGAGCGCGAGCTGAAGTATTTGAAAGAGGAACTCGAGTCGCCCGCGAAGCCGTTTGTGGTGATCCTCGGTGGCAAGAAAGTCAGCGACAAGATTGGCGTCATCGAAGCGCTCCTCGACAAAGCCGACACGATTCTCATCGGAGGCGCGATGCAGTATGCGTTCCGCAAGGCACAGGGGCATGCGATTGGCGAAAGCTTTTGTGATGCCGATGATGTCCCGATCGCAAAAGCACTTCTTGAGAAAGACGCTGCGGGCGCCAACAAAATCATCCTGCCGGCAGATAGCTTGGAGGCGGATGGTTTTTCCAATGACGCGAATACCAAAAACATCGAACCTTACGCCGATGGCGGGAGCATCCGCGACGGCTGGGAAGGCCTCGATATCGGAGCTAAAGCGATTGAGGAATTTTGTGCCGTGTTAAAAGACGCCAAAACAGTCCTCTGGAACGGCCCGATGGGGGTTTTTGAGATCGACGCTTTTTCCAAAGGAACCAGAGCTGTGGCGGAAACGGTCGCCAATAGCGGCGCTGTCAGCATCATCGGTGGAGGCGATTCTGTCACTGCAGTGAAGAAGTTTGGTCTTGGCGACAAGGTCACTTTTATCTCTACTGGTGGAGGGGCTTCTCTCGAATTGCTCGAGGGCAAAGTGCTCCCAGGCGTCGCTGCACTCGACGAGGCTTAGACTCCGCAACCAATTTTCACAGAACCAACCAACAAGACTTACCAAGATGACACGCAAACCAATCGTAGCCGCTAACTGGAAAATGAACATGGGACCGTCCGAGACGGCCGCCTTCGCCGAGGATTTCCTCTGCAAGGTTGGGAGTAAGATCGACATCGACGTCGTGATCGCCCCGCCGTTCGTATCGCTCGCCTCAGCTTCGGCGATCGGTGACTCGGAGGTGGTGAAACTCGCCGGCCAAAACATGAACGCCAATGCCTCTGGTGCCTTCACCGGTGAGACAAGTGCGTCGATGTTGAAAGAGCTATTCGTCAGCTATGTGATCCTCGGCCACAGCGAGCGCCGCGCGATCTTTGGTGAGACCGACGCGATCATCAACGAGAAAATCAAGACGGCCTACGAGGCCGGCTTGAAGCCAATCTTCTGCATCGGTGAGACGCTCGAGGAGCGCGACGGTGGAAAATTGGAGGAGGTTCTCAAAACGCAGATTGAAGGTGGTCTTGCAGGTGTCGAGGAGAAGAATATGCTGGAGACGGTCGTCGCCTACGAGCCAGTCTGGGCGATCGGCACCGGTCGCACCGCTAGTTCCGAGCAGGCCCAAGAGGCGCACGCCTACGTGCGCAGCGTGATCGCTGGGATGTTCGGTGACGATGTGGCCTCGAAGATCCGCATCCAGTACGGCGGCAGCGTGAAGCCATCGAACATGGGTGAATTGATCAACATGGAAGACGTCGACGGCGCGCTCGTTGGTGGAGCGAGCCTCGAGCCTGGTAGTTTCTACGAGATCTGCAAGGCAGCCGAGGAAGCTTGGAAGGCCTAGACTGAAATCGGATCTACGTCACCGCCATCCCAGTTGACAAACCCGTAGCCTGCGAGAGCGTCCGAACATGTCTAGTCGGACTCTAGAATTCGAGAACGCCCATTTCCTGCAATCGTTGTTTGCCGGTGAAGCCGGTTTGCTGAAGGTGGTGGCGCGGACGTTCGACCTCAAGGTCACCACGCGCGACAACTGGGTGAAGCTCGAAGGCGATGATGATGTGGCGATCGAGCAGGGGGTGGAGTTATTTCGTCGTTTGGAAGAGACGCGCCGGGATGGGGCTGATATCAGTGAGCACTCTTTCCGCTTCGCGGTGGAAGCTGTGAGGGCAGGCGAGAGTGGCGCACTCAAAGAGTTGATGGGATACCGCCTGCTTGGTACCGGAACCAAGCCGCCAGTCGTCCCGAAGACCCGCGGCCAGCTGAATTACCTGAAGGCGATGGATCGCAGCGACGTCGTATTTGGGACAGGTCCCGCCGGGACGGGGAAGACCTATCTGGCGATGGCACGATTGATCTCTGCCCTGAAGAACAACGAAGTGAAGCGGATTATCCTCACACGGCCTGCGGTCGAAGCTGGAGAGGCCTTGGGATTCCTGCCAGGGGATTTGCAGGACAAGATCCTCCCTTACCTTCGCCCGCTCTACGATGCTCTCTACGACATGCTCGAACCCACTGAGGTCGAGCGGATGATCGAACGGGGGATGATCGAGATCGCGCCTTTAGCCTACATGCGTGGCCGGACGCTGAACCAGGCGGCGATCATCCTCGACGAGGCGCAAAACACCACGCGCGAACAGATGTTCATGTTCCTCACTCGACTTGGTGATGATTCGCGCTGTGTGGTCACTGGCGATCCTTCACAGATCGACCTGAAAACACGTCACGATTCTGGTTTGCTCGAGTCAATGGAGGCATTGAAACAGACGGAGGGAATCGAGTTTGTGAAGTTCGAGAAGGCGGACGTCGTCAGGCATCCGGTCGTGCGCCGCATCATTGAAGCCTATGGAGACCACCGCAACACCTCGCAGGAATAACCTAGTGCCTAGGAGCCTGTCGGACTTACCTGATCCGGCAACAATCGTTTTAGAATTCGCCCAAATCCACCCTCCGCTTTGGCGGATATTCCAATATACTCCTGCATCGGACAGCGGATTATGACTGAATTCTAAAACGTTTTGCTCGAAATCATCTAAGTCCGACAGACTCCTAGGATCGAAAATTCGTGGAATGGCAAGCTGATTCTAAAACTATTTTTATAAATCTCTGGTCGCTGAAGATTGATTTTAGGAATTGAGCAGTCTAGCCTTTCAACCAGCCAGCGAAACCAACTGAATTTCTAACTTCGAGATCATCTCACTCTTGATTAGCCCGTCTCCTGTTCTTCCTTGGGAGACGCGCCACCCCCACCGCCTCCCAGGCATTCCTGCGCCATTTTGACTATGTTCAAATCACTGAAGCGTCTCCAGCTCAAACGCAAGGGTCTGTCGTGTGGACGCACCCGTCGTAAGCAGAGCAGCAACGAATTCGTGGAGAGCATCCGTGAGAACAGCATGGTGAAGGTTTTGATCCTCGCGTTGTTCTTCGCCGGGGTCGTCGCGTTGATCTTCCACTCGCGCTCGATCGTCGAGACGCCGTTCGACGATACAGGACGTGCGTTCGCCCTGGCTGCGATCCTATTCACGGTCGCGATCGGACAGCTCTTTTTCAACGATGCGGTGACCTTCCGTCGCAATAGCCGGGTGCTGCTCATCTTCTTGGTAATTCTGTCGCATCTCGCGCTGATCTACGGGCTCGGTGAGGTTGCCCGTGTGAATGGGCTGGCTGGGGAGAGCAGCAATTTCAGTTTTCTACTGCTTCCTTACGCTTTCGCTCCGGCGCTGTGCACTGTCCTGTTAGGCCGCCACTACGGTATCTACGCAGCGGTGTTCGGAACGCTGTTTGGTGCCTTGCTCGTTCCTGCTGCTGGTGGGTTTACCTTTGCGATGTCGAGTATGATTAGTGGATTTGTCGGCGTCTACCTGACAGATCAGATCCGCAAGCGCAGCCGCTTCGTCCGCGCGGGTTTCTACCTCGGACTGACGACCGTGTTACTCGCGCTCGTCTACGGGCAGATCGTACTGAGCCTAGGGGAAATCGGCCAGGCAAACTGGCGCGTGATCGGTCTGCAGTGTGTGGTCGGCCTCGGGGTCGGAATTGCGACGATGATGGTAGTTGCAGGGATTTTGCCCGTGATCGAGAGCTGTTTCAGGATCACTACGAGCATCTCGTGGGTTGAGATGGCCGACTTGAACCATCCTTTGCTTCGCCGTCTGACACTCGAGGCTCCTGGGACTTACCAGCACAGTGTGATGGTCGCCAACTTGTCCAAGGCGGCTGCTGAGGCGATCGATGCGAACGCCACGATGTGTCAGGTGTGTTCCTACTTCCACGATATCGGTAAGCTGGTGAAACCCCATTACTTCATCGAGAACATTGGTGACAACGATAACCCGCACGATGAACTGACGCCCACCATGAGCGCGCTGGTCATCATCTCGCACGTGAAGGATGGTGTGGACATCGCGCTGAAAAACAAACTCACCAACGAGATCATCGACGTCATCCGCGAACACCACGGGACTTCGCTCGCCTACTATTTTTACCGCAAGGCGCTCGACCACCAGGAGGAGGTGCGCAAGGCAGTCGAAGAGGGCAACGCCAACGAGGAAGACATCCCAGAAGTCGAGAAGAAGGGCTTCAGCTATCCGGGGCCTCGTCCGCAGACGCGCGAGAGCGGGATCATCAGCTTGGCCGATGCGATCGAGAGCGCCTCGCGTTCGCTTCAGAAGCCGACGCCTCGCAAGGTGAAACAGACCATCGACGAGATCATCAACGCGCGTATTCTCGACGGGCAGTTGGACGAGTGTGCGCTGACCTTGGAGGAGGTCAACCTGATCCGCGAGAGCTTCTACACGACGCTCAAGAGCATCATGCACAACCGTATCAGCTATCCGAAAGCGGATACGGTGACCGGTGAGAAGAAAAATCGTTCGAAGAAGAAGAGGTCGTCCGACAGCAGCACCGCAGAGGGTGGTTCAGGTAAGTCGACCAAGGGCGCGGGTAAGCGCTCCGGTGCCTTGCTCCCATGAGTGGGGTAGGGGGCGACCTGCTGCCACGGGTGAAATTTTATGTGCACCTGGAGCATGAGTTGCCTGGTGGGTTCGATCTTCAGCGGGTAGTGAGTATCGGACCCGGCGCTGTAGCTGAGGCCATGCGGGTGGCGAAAGCTGGGGCTCCCTTAGCGGGACTCGAGGAGATCGAGGTAACGCTCGTCAGCGATGGGATCATCGCGGCGGTGCACGTCGATTTCATGGCGATCGATGGAGCGACGGATGTGATCACCTTTGACCATGGGGAGATTGTGATTAGCACTGAGACGGCGGCGGTTCAGGCTGTTGAGAATGGCAACTCAATCGAGCGCGAGACCGCCCTTTACGTGGTGCACGGGTTGCTGCATCTGGCCGGATATGCCGACAAGACCGACACCGAGTTCACCCAGATGGCTGAGATCCAGGCCGAGATTCTTGCAAAGGTCTTCTAATTGAGACTGGCAGGGTAGATTGTGATTGCCATTTGGGGGAATCTTTCCTAAAAGGGATTCATGGTAGATCTGAGTAGGGCATTGTATGCGGGCAGGTTCACTGGCAAGGGGACTTTGCTGACGTCGGAAGGGGAGTTCTTTCTCTCGGGGGTGGACGATGGCGTAGGCGGCGCGCTGCGAGAGTTTCCGTTTCCCGGCGCGATGGAACGTGAAGGGCAGTACGTCCTTATCAAGGCGGCACGCAAACGGAATTCCCTGTGGCTCTGCGAGATCATCGAGGAAGTCGGGCCGATCACCTCACGGCTTCTCGATCGGATGCTGGAAGAATCGCCCGCGCTCAAAAAACAGTTGGTGGCGATCGTGTGCGAACTCCATACAGAGGCTCGTGGTGAACCCGTTGAGACAGATCATACCGATCCACTCGCCCGGTCAATTTCTGGGCCGAGGCCGATCTGTGCTCTCGTAGTCGGACATCGCAAGGGTGCCAAGGGGGCTTCTGGAATCCACGGCGGCAAGAGTGTCAATGAGTGGGATTTCAATTGCAAGCTAGCAGAGCGCATCGCGCAACATTCGACGATGGCTGAGGTGCTCATCATCCACCGGGACAACACAGTTGATGGCTATGTGAAATTACCGGCGAAAATCAATCGCCTCAATCCGAAATTTATCATCAGCCTTCATGCCAATGCCGCCGACAAAAAAGTTGGTGGCACGGAGACGTTGTTTTTCGAGTCATCGGGTCAGGGGAAGAAGCTCGCCAAGGTCGTGCAGAAACATCTCTTGATGGCGCTGGGGCTCACTGAACGCACGTTGAAGCCGGTGAATTCCTCCGGTCGCGGAGGCACCTTGTTGGCAGGAACCTACGCACCTGCGGTGATCGGTGAACCATTCTTCATCGACAATCCGTCAGATCTCAAACGGGCGATGGGGCGGAAAGAAAAACTCGCCAAGGCGTATGCTGCCGCCATCGATGAGTGGGCAAGCAAGCTCTCCCAGGGCGGTCGAGCGAGAGGCGGGCGTTCGGGTGGGCTAAAGACATCCAATCGCACCAAGCCACGTTTTCTCTCTGATAACCGGGTGATTCTATTGCCGATGATCTCGGCGGTGAATGGACGTCTGGAGGAGCAATATGGGCAAGGGTTTATGCCGCTGACCAAACTGGACTTCTGGGTGCTCTTCAATTCTGAAGCGGGTCTGGATGAAGACGGGCATGTGGATCCAGAACATCGTCATTCGGAAGGGGAGCGTGGTATCTTGCCACTGCCGAAAAACGTTAGGGTATGGAACGGCGATTCCGCACCGCGATGGAACCTCGGGATGTCTGCCGACCGCAATGTCGACGCCTTCATGATGTACTTGGGCCAGCTCAAAAATAAGCCGATGCGGACGGAAGGCCGCCTCGCGTTCTACCGTGATGCGTTCCAGAAGGCTGGGATCAGGGGGAACGGCTTGCGCCAGGCGCGGCTGCTCTCGGGTGTCGTCCACGGCTACCTCTATGACGGGAATTTCTCGGACAAGGTTGTCCCGGTGACTAGGATTCTCAACGGATTCGCGAAAGACAAGTCGATCCCGTCGATCATGGATCCGACCGCGTATCGCTACGCAGGACAAGACATTCTCGCCAACCGTGAGAAGAACATCAGAGAAGCCGTGGCGATGCTGTGATCGCTGACAAACTGAAGTGTCGAAGGGATGACTACGGCCGCAGCAGCGGTGCCGGGTAGAATCCGAATAGGATTACAGCTCCGATGAGCACCACGATGGTGATCGTCGTCAGCATGCTAAGGTGGATCCGACCGAGGTGTTCTGTCTCGTCGCTATCATCCTTGCCCGCATCGCGGAACATCGAGGCGATGGCGTTGAGGTAGTAGTAGAAGCCAGCGGCAACACCGATGATCGCGGCGATGATAAGCCAAGTCTGACCCTGCTGGACAGCGATGTTGAAGATGAAGAATTTTCCGAGGAAGCCAGCTGTGAGCGGGATCCCGGCGAGGGAGGCGAAAGCGACGACAAGGGCGGCCGCGAGCAGTGGTGAGCGTTTCCACAGGCCTTCGATCGCCCGCAGATCTTCTCCGCCAAGTTTGGCACGCACGATCGATA
>JBLHKE010000085.1:0-15948 GCA_047619485.1 Verrucomicrobiales bacterium
GCTATTTGAGTTGGAAGCTAACGCGAGTGATGGCCAAAATAACCAGCAGATTGTAGGAGCTATTTACTGACAAGCCCTAAGCAACGCGAGCATGGCCATCCCGCGCGCCAGCCCCGATGACACGAACATCTTAAAACCGCAAGACCTGATCAACCATCACATCGTCCAGATGCGGGCGCGACTCCCTCCAGATCCTCCAACAACAAGCCTACCATCGCCTCCTCATACGCCGCCGTGCCACGCTCTTCCATCGCCGCAGCCAAATCACACGCCCACTCCGGCGCAAACGCATCCCCCTTCAACGCCTGACCCGCCGCACACGTCCGATAATCTTCCGCCCCCATCCGCCAAACCTGCGCCGTCTCCAGCTGCAGCAACTGGTGCACAAACCTCAACCCTGCCCAGTCGAAATCAGCCCTCACCCGGATCGGAACAAGGCACTCCGACACCGTCCTCAGGAGTCGCTTCACTCCAGAATTCGGCAAGCCGTTCATGCACACCAGCGCAGCGCTGCTAGCGCCCAATCGCTGCGCGGCCTCACTCACCACCGCCGGATTCTCACACACGAACACCGCATCCATCGTCGGGTCCGGCACGAACTTACGTAATTGGCGGAATGTTAGGAAAAATGGTTCTCCGCGCGCGACATGCCAGTCGATCCACGGCGCCAGATCACTTCCCGGCAACGCTCGCAAATTCAGGCACAGCACCGGAGAGCTGAGATCGTCTACCGTCACGCCGATCAATCCCCAAGCCGACCGCCGCTTCTCCGCACTCCTCGCGCCGTCGACACCTTCAATTTCACGGATCGCGTGCAGGCACATTGCCCCCAGCGGCCGGCCCCGATCCAGGGCATGACTGTCGCCCGTCACTTTGGCCGCGAGGCTCGCCAACAGCACATCATCGTGTGGAATCCCCTCAATGACCGCACCGAATTGTCCGATCAAATTCTCCGCAAATTCAAGATCACCGCCGCTCAGCCGCTTCAATAGCCCGCTCCCAGAAAACTGCCCGAGACAACTCACAACAACCGAGTTGCCAGAGAACTGGTCGGCACCAAGTGCAAACACCGCGTCCCACTGCTCCGCCAACGCCTCTTTCTCAGCTCGTAGATTCCGTATAACATACCCCAATTCGCGCAGAGCTACCACGATCGCCTCCCCGCTGCCGACCCGCTCGACCGCTACAGCTAGACTCCCACCGCTGGTGCTCCGCCGCCCGAGTAGATCGTCCACAGAGCTACGCTGCGCCGCGGTCGGTTCCTTCAGAGTAACATTACCTGAATCTAGCGATAGACCACGCTCGACGCGCTTCACCAGCCGCTCGACCAGCCAGCCCAGCTCCGGATTACCCAAAATTTTGGTCAGCCTAGTCATCGTCGCTCCGATCCCTCACCTTTTCGCTGCCGTTCCAGACCCAGCGAGTCACCGCAACCGCGTTGAACCCCTGGCGCGAAGCCAGCTGGTAGATCGCCAGTGCCGAAACACTCGGGTGCGTCCCCCACTCGCTCTCGCTGGTCATCACATAGTCCAGGTCAAAAACCTCCAGCAGCCCCATCAGCCGCGCGCGCGTCTCCTGATCGATCCCGACAAACACCTCATCAAGGAGAATCAGACGCGGAGCGTGCCTGTGGGCACCATTGTAGTGGGCTGCAGCAGCGGCAAATTGTGGCACAGTTAGAGCAAGCGCCTTCTCGCCACCCGAGCCGGTCCCGAACACCCGCTTGGTTAGTTTTTTCCACTCCTGATTACTCCCCGTCCGGCGCAGGATTCCAAAACGGTGCCAGGCCCGATAGTCGAGCGCCCGAGCAAGATGCTGCCGCCACGGAACCATGTCGTCCTGCTCGCGCTCAGCACGGATCCGCTCGTGTAGGAAAGTTCCGATCGTGTCCCGCTCGCCCGGCGTCAGCGCCGCAGAGGTCTTGAGGAACAATTTCCGAACCGGCTTGAGCCGGTCGTCCTCGCTAAGGTCGACCCCCCAATCGAATTTTAACTGCATGCCGCTCGAGGTCGGCACGCGCTGGAGTTCCTTATTCACCTGCACCACCCAGTCCTCACCCTTGCGGATAAGAATCTGCAGCTGCATCGCCGCTTCGCCAATCAGGTGGTTCTCGATGATCTCGCGCTCACGCTCTTCAAAAATCCGCGAGTGATGTGCCAGCTCATCTTCCAACACCGCCCCCAACTCGCGCACCCCACGCGACTGCCCCTGGAATTCACAACGGATCACACTGACACTGGCCTCATCCACATTGCTCAACTGCGGCAGCAAGCCGTGCCGCCCAAGTTGATCTGCCAGCTCGTTGAAACTCCCTGCCATCCCAGACTGCAACCGGTTCCAGCGCTCCTCATCGTCGGCCTGCCCCTTCAGTTCCTGCTCCAATCTACGCGCCAGATCGACTGCTGCGCTTGGGGAAAAACTCGCCTTCTCGGGTTGGAACGCCGGATCGATCTCCTCGAACAGGCGCTCTGCCACAAACGTCTCCATGCGCCCGACCGCCCGGTTGCGGCTCTCTTCCGCGGACTCCCGCTGCTCGCTCGCATCCTCCTGTTTCGCCTCCAATCGCGCACGCTCGATCTCTCCGTCCCGGGTGGATTTTTCGACCAATCTAAGTGCCCCCCGCGTCTCCACCGCGCCAGACTCCGCCACCTTGAGGCGCTCCATCAATTCACTAACACTCGTTCCAACACTCGCCTGTAGCGTGTCTGCCGCAGATCGCGCACGCAGCGCCAACCGTTGCCGATCCGAGTTAGCCTCCCGCAAATGCCCCTCGCTCTCGATCGCCGCAGCCTCCCGCTGCAGCGCTCTATCAAATGCCGCCCTAAGATCGATGCAGCGTTGCCAGCCGGGCCAGAAACTCAGACAAGCGCGCTCGAACACTTCCAAATGGTCGCGGAATTCCGCCAACGCATCAGGCTCAGCCCACTGCGCAAGCCGCATGTCCGCAGCATCAGTATCACGCCGCCCGACAGCTTTCTCCAGCGCCTGCGTCGCAGCAACCAACCGGGTCTCGGCCTCGACTAGGCGCCGCTTTGCATCCGCCAGCAGTTCTCGATCCTGCTCCAACCGGACAGCAACCTCACTCGCCATCTGCATGCAGGGTGCCACACGTAATTCGGTCGCCAACGCCTCCGTGCGCGTCGCCAAGGCCTCAAGCCCTACTGCCACGGCCTGCAGTTTCTCTTCGAGAACACGTAACTGCCGATCCAACTGATCAATCCGTTGCCCCCGGGCTTCCTCACGCGCCCGGTGCCCGAGGTACTGCGCGCTCGGCTTCGTCCATGAACCAAAATGTGGCCCGTTCGCCCAATACCCATCCCGATCAATCCAACACGGGGCGCTGTCACGATGGTTTCCAATCCGACGCAAAAGGGCGTCGTGTGCCGGACTCCCGCCATCACCGACCCGGAGCACTACAGCAAGACTCGCGGACTCTTCAATTTTTCCAGTCTCCTCGATTCCCAAAAAATCATCCAGTATCTCACCCGAGATCATCGAGCCGTCTGGCAACACCCAAGCGTCCATCAGCCCCGCGGACTCAAGCGCGGCCTCCCAGCCCGAGTGTTCAGAAACCGGCACCGACTCGCAGAACTCGAAACACTTCCAGAACGGTGCGCCCGCCCGATCGGCATCGCGTTCCGCCCGCAAATACCGCGGAGGTGGTTCAAGCTGTCTTCCCTCACGCAAATCTGCCAACTCATCCGCGATCTCATCACGCTGTATTTCAAGCTCCCCCCTTCGCGCCGAAAGCACTGCACGCTGAGTGACGATCGCTTCCTGAACTCGGTCTCTCACTTGATTTAGTGCAGTCACAAAAGCAAATTCACCAGCGCGTTGGTCGAGCCAGGCAGCCAACTTCGCCGCCCACGATTGCCCCCTTTCGAAATCATCGCCCCCGATCTCTACTAGCCCGCGCTCCCAGCGCGCGACGGCATCGCCAAAATCATCGATCACGCGGACGAATTCCCTCTGACGGGCGCTGCATTTCCCATCAGCCTCGACTACCTCTGACTGAAATCGCCCACGCACATCGCGTTCTTTTTCGCGTTTCTTCTCATGATCAGCGATCTCTCGATTGCACTTCTCCAAGTGGCTGAGAGATTTTTTCCGCAATGCCACCTGCTCACCGATGCGCTTGCGCTGCTGCGCAAGCGACGCGGTCTCTAGATCGAAAAACCCGGCACCATCGGTCGCGATCAGTTCGCGATGTGACTCTGTTAGTCTCCGGTGTTCAGTCTCCGTCGCCGCCGCGATCGCCGCCGCGACCGACTCGCTCTTCTCGCGCTCGGCGCTAGCAGTTTTCAACATCTCTACCGCACGCCCCAGCTCGGCCTGCGCCATCCGCGCATCCTCGGCCCGCTCGTCCGCCTGCTGCACAGCCAGATCGAGTTCACGCCTGCTGCGCATCTCAGGGCTGGAGCGCAGTGTATCGATCTCCGCCTCCAAGGTAGCCAAGCTCCCACGCGCCTCCTCCACGCTAGACCTCGCAGCAACCAGCAATTGTGAATTCTCCGCCAGCCCGAGATCGATGCCGCGCAGCTTGCGCGCCGCGTGCTCGAACTGGCTATGTCCCTCGCGCACCACCCGGCACAGGCGCCGCACTGCCACCTGCAAGTACTGCTGATAGCCATCCCTAAACGACTCAACGCTCTCCAACATCTCCCGCTGCGCCTCCGTGCGCCGACGATCGCTATCCAGCCCCTGAAACGACTCTGCGACCTGCTCGATCAGGGCTTCCGAAACCGGCGGCAGCGCCTCGCTGAGCGCATTGGACAGCTGATCCTCCTTCATATCCCGCATCAACTGGGGCTGTCGCAGTTGGATCAACAAATCCATCAGTGGCCGGTAGCGGCCACCGAGTTTGAACAGCGCGTCATCGACCGCGTTGCGATACTCTCGAGCTTTCGTGAAAATCTGCCCCGCGCCGCGTCCCCCAAGTTCTATCGCCAACTGTTTTTTCCCCAGCGGTACCCGGTGTTCTGTGAGCAGAGTCAGGTCTTCGCCGATGCGCCTCGACGTAATAAAGAACCAACGGTTCGGAGCCCCAAGGCCACGCCGAGCCTCCAACCCACATCCGAGCGTGATCCAATGTTCCGCGCCGTCCCCATCGCATCGACCGAACTCGATCCAGGTATAACCGGTTCGCCGCTCGTGCCGGTCCATCAGCAGGTTCCACTCCATCCGCTTGGCCGCATCGCGATCCGGCTCGACTCTCGACGGCAGAATCTCACCGTCGAGAAGGAACGGCAACTGCAGCGCGAGCACCCGAGATTTTCCCGACCCATTGTTGCCACGGAGCAACAGATGCCCATTCTCGTAGCGGAAAACCTGGTCCTCGTATTTGAAGAGGTTCACCAAGCCACCACGAGTCGGCTGCCAGCGTTCGCGTAGAGCAGAAGTATTTATCTCGTTCAGGGCTGCAAACGTGAACCAATCGGGTGATAGTTTCAAGCAGGCAGGAACGTGCTGTAGGCAAATTCTGCCGAGTAGCCGTCCGTCCAGTTACCGGATCCTCCAATCCAATCAGCCGAATATCATTCCCTCGCTCCTCCTACAACGCCCTCGATATATCTCACTCACCCATCTCTCGGGAGCGAGATCGCACCCACCCTCAATTTTCTGGCGACGCGCAACTCCCCCCAGCTGCCCCCCGCCATCCGTCTCGCACCAGTCGATCTCGCGTCGCTAAATGC
Source organism: Verrucomicrobiales bacterium (assembly GCA_047619485.1). Taxonomy (GTDB): domain Bacteria; phylum Verrucomicrobiota; class Verrucomicrobiia; order Verrucomicrobiales; family DEV007; genus JBLHKE01. Next base: position 5,694 of record JBLHKE010000085.1, read on the forward strand.
ACCACGCAGCACCGAGAAGACCCGCTCGACAAACGATTCACTACCCACCGCCAGCCCATCCGAAAAATACCGGATCCGACAACGCAACAACTGCGCAAGGCTCAACCTCCCGCCAGCCGCCCAGGCCTTCGATACTTCCTCTCTAGAAATCCCCGCCCGCACAGAATTCTTCTCGCCAATCCCAAATAGGATCTTTCTGTAGCGTGGCCCAACATCTCCCCAATGCGGATTCTCCTTTATCCCGATTAGCACCGCCGATAGCCCCCGCCTCGCCGCCCGATCTCCCCCAGCCGCCTCCGCATAGCCGCACCAGCGGTAGTCCTTAGGATCATCCACTAGACCAGCGCGCACAGCATTCAGATCAATGTAAGCCGCCACCGTCAACAGACAATTCCAGCTCCCCTCCACCAACACGCTCTTGAACCGCCGCTCCCAAAGCGTTCCCTCCCGATCATACTTACGGTTGAACCAACCCGTAAATTTCTGTTTCAGCGTCTTCATGAACTCGCTCAGATCCCACATCCGCCGCAAGTACTTTGCACGAAGGTTTTCCAAGACACTTCCACCCAGACGCTGGGCCTGCTCGAACTCCCACTCGACTGCAATCATCCCATCAGCAGAATAGAGCCCCCGACATCGATCCAAGAGTTGATCATCACTCAACGGTTCCAGAGGCTTCGGCGGCACCTCCAACAACAGATGAAAGTGATTCGAGAGAATCGTCCAGGTAATCACCCGCACCCCAGAAAACGCCTCCACCTGGCGCAGGATCTGTCGAAAAACATCCCGCTCGTGAACATCAAAAACAAAACGTTTATCCACCACTCGATTTATACAATGGTAATAAGTCGGCAAATAAACAGGGACAATCAGTCGTCTAGGATCAGGCATAGCAGTTAAATTCTCAATGATTGTTTCATAACGTCTGTCGTTATGCGATCCTGAATTTGGGTGGATTTTTGGTATTTTGGCTAGAATAGCTCGCTCTGCACGCCTGTCGGAGCGTCCTCCCGGAGACCGAAACGCCCGATCGCTGGCAGCGGCACAACGGTGTCCCCCACTAGCGTCACCAGACCCAGCGCCCGCAGGCGCACCAGTGTTTCGCGAGTGATCGCCACCTCGCCACCATCCTTGCGCGCATCCTTTCTCCAGCGCGTATGGATTTTCGCTAATCGCTGGGTCTCCTGTTCAATCGCCACGATCGGAATCGGATCGGCATCTCCCGCCCTCAACCGGTCAGCCATCCAGGTCGCGATCAAAAGTGCGAGGTGACCGTCGGTTCCTGTCTCCGGCAAATTGAAATCCGAGAGGTCCCCGTTGCGATCCACCATCGCGATTCCTTCCAGCCGTATCTCTGCTACCAAACCGGTGGCGCGCTCGATTTCCCCCAAGATCCGCGGTCGCTGCCTGTCCAAATAGACCCGCTCGGCCTCAGTCAAATCCCGGTAGTAGATCACTGGATCGTCGAGCAACCGCCGGAACAGCACGAAGCCGATCTGCCGCGCACGCCAGTCATCCGAATCACCAGCCACCGCGCCCATCCAGATCTGCGCCATCCGCTCGTCTGCCCCGTCGGCATCGACCAGAGATGGCGGCTGCCGCGCGGCCAAAATTCGCGACAGGATCGGGTGATTGATGTTGTAGAGTACATCGGTGTCCTCCGCCACCACATACCCATCTTCTGTCCCATCGACCCGCTGCAGCACGCGCCAGTCCAACAACACGCGCAACGCCTGCACTAGGTCGCGCCGCGTCTCACGCCGATCCAGTTCCAGCGGCACCCCCTCCTCTGCAAATGTTCGTTCGCCCTTACCTATCCCACCTAGCTGATCTGCGATATTCTTCAGCGTCAGCTGCCGCCCCTCGCGCACCAAGATGCTCAGCACCAGGCTCAGGAATACATACCCGCGCCGCGTCAGCGGGATGTCCTTCGAGGCCGGATCGCGACACGGCCGCGAATCATCCAGCGTATCCGCAGGGCGCTTCATCAGCCTGCAGGCGTCGCCGTCCACGTCCAACTCCCAACCCACATGGTGCGAAAACCAGAGGCCCAACCACTCCTGGTGCCGGTTCACAAACGCCCGAGTATTGCCAGCCCCAACCAGGAGCGGCTTCGCCAACAGCGCTCGAACCGCCTGCCGCCGCTCGTCCCACACCACAGCATCCACATCACGCTCCAGATCGCTCAAACGCGCCCGCCGCCGAATCCTCGTCTGGGTCAGTAGCGGAGTTCTCATCAAGATGCTCTCCTGATTGAAATTCGAAAGTCGGGCCCACTCAGCACCCCACCGTTTGTCACCAGCGCAGCCAGGCGCCCACCCTCGCGAGCAGGCCAGCACTCAATCAGTAGCGATCCATCGGTAGAACTCGCCTCGATCGGGAATTCATCTGCCTCCACCCCCACCGACTTCGACACCACATGCCCCAGCAAATCTAACAGTAGACCAAACGCCGACGGCTCTAGTTGAGAAAAATCTGACAGCCACAGCGCGCCATCCGTCACCAGCAGTTCGTGCGCCCGCGCGATCTGTGCATTCTCCTCCTCCGCCAGCCGTGCCAGCTCGCGCCGCTCAGCCGACAGGTCTACGATCTTCGTCGCCTGCGCCGTCTGTGGTGCCCGACCGGTCGTCCGCAGTTGCGCCTCCAGCCACATCGGTTCTGCCTCTAGCCAGCTCGTCCGCGTGCCCTCATCTACCTGCTCACGATACGCCAAGGTTTCCTCGTTCACCCGCAGATGCCGCGCCGGTGCCATTGCAAACGCAACCCGCCACAGCCGGTGCGCCGTCGCATCATCCGGTACTTCAGCAAACCACCGCGCCAGCTGCCGCCAGTCACGCCGCCGATCACTTCCAGTCTCGCGCTTGTCGTGAAAACTCTGCAGAGCCAGCAGCAGAGACGGGATCGCCTCGCGCGCCCGCGCCCGGAGCATCTCAGCCTGCGATCCGCCATCCGCATCACCAAGAAACCAACGTCGCAATCCATCCCAGCGCCCTTCCCGCCGACGCCGCTCGGCGTCCAGTTCGTCTGCGTCATCCGGGTTCAACGCATCCACCTTCGCCTGCTTCGCGATTCCCGGAAAATACGCGCGCAAGTCCGCCCGCTCCAGCGCGGCGATGCGCTGTTCGATCTCATTCGTCGACGTGATTAACTCTCCCACAAACCGCTCCAAGTAATCGATCAGCCGATCCTTGTAATCGATGAAATCCTCCAAAGACAAGCCGTGCAATTCCAGCGTCGTCTGCAGGAACTGCATAAATTTCTGCGCCTGCACCGTAAATTCCTCGAAACGCCCATTCAAAATCCGGAGCTGCTCGTGCAACTTCGCGTAATCAGCATTCGCTGGCGTCACATCATCATTATCGAGCAAACGCAGCAATGCACTCAGATACTCGATGATGTCCCGCAGTGCCTCCGCCTGGAGTTCACCCGGTTCATCGACAGACGACACGAACAATTCCAGTGCACGCTCCGCTGCCTCACCACGTGAGGAAAGCTGATAGAGGAACTTCACCTTGTAGAACTCCTCGATTGACGAGGCCTCCCCATGATCGCGGCTACGATCCAAGTTTCCCCACGCATTCAACTGCTCCAAGGCATCCGCCAGTTCGACCTCATCCAGACCGACCTTGCGCGCCACCTCAGCCGGTCGGAGATGGAGAACAAATTCGCCACGCGCCTCGGCGAAACACTCGAGGATCGACCGATACTCCGCCGCCTTCGGGGTCGAAAGATGGCTGAATACAGTAAATCGATCCATCACAGCGTGGTGGGGCACCTCCCCATTCCATCTAACCTACCATGAGTTTACTTCTTAAAACTTTTCGAAAAATCATCCGACGTCGCATGCTTCGACACCTCGATCTTCTTCTTCTCAAACGTCGATTTCTCCCCTTTCTCGAGCAAGATTGACTCGTATCTAGCCGCATCCATCGGCAGCTCGATCGTTTTGTCTTCCCACGCGGAGAGCAGCGTCGCATTGGCCAGTTCGACCGAATTGATCCCCTCGATCGCCGGTGAGATCAGCTCGGCTCCGTGTAGGATCGCATCCGCGAAGTTCTGCGTGATTTCGATATGCTGACCACCGTGACCGTCGATCGGGATCGTCACCTCCCAAGTATCCGGCTTCGCAAACCCAGCGGTCGCGTTATCGCTAAATTCCGACATCCCGACCTCATTGCGCGTCCACTTGATCACGCCCTCCTCGACCGTCACCAGTCCCTTCTCCGCTACGACCTCAAGGCGGTTCTGACCCGGAGCCTCACCAGTCGAAGTGATGAACGTCGCGTTCATCCCGTTCTCATAGCGGAAGTAAGCCGTCACATCATCCTCGACCTCGATCTGATGGTAGCGCGAAAAATTGCAGAAGCCGTGAACCTTTTGCGGCATGCCGAAGATCCACTGGAACAGGTCTAAATTGTGTGGGCACTGGTTCAAAAGCACACCACCGCCTTCGCCCTTCCAGGTCGCCCGCCAGCCTCCCAGCGCATAGTAATACTCTGTCCGGAACCAATCGGTCACCGTCCAGTTCACCCGGCGCACCTCACCGATCTCGCCGCTGTCGACCAGCTGCTTCAATTTCCGGTAATGCGGATCCGTCCGCTGGTTGAACATCGCAGCGAACACCTTTGTCTTGTCCGTGTGAGCGTCGATCAACTTCTGGCAGTCAGCCTTGTGCACTGAGAGCGGTTTCTCCACCAAAACGTGCAAGCCTGCCTCGAGCGCCGCAATGCCGATGGGCGTGTGCGAAAAGTGTGGCGTGCAGATATGGATCGCGTCGATCAACCCGGAGTTGATCATCTCGTTCACATCCGTGAACTGTGCCTCACCCTCGCGCGGCTCCGGCATCGTCCCAACCATCTCACACACGGCGGTGAGATCGATTCCCGTGACCGAGCCATCCAGGATGTTCTGGCGATGCGCACGCCCCATATTGCCGAGGCCGACGATTCCGAGTCTGATATTATCCATAAGTCATGGTCTATCGGCTGAGGTGCACGCTTGTCAAGTTGACACCCCGCGCCGCCCGCCCTCCATTCACCTAACCTATGAAAGAAAAAGCCATCCTCGTCACCGGCGGTGCCGGATACATCGGATCCCACACCGTCCGCCAGTTGGCCGCATCAGGCCACAAAGTCATCGTGCTCGACAACCTCACCTATGGCCATCGAGAGGCCATCGTCGACGAGGCTGCCACGCTGGTCGTTGGCGACATGTCCGACCCAGCCATCGTCCATCCGATCTTCGAGGAAAACGAAATCACCGCGGTGGTCCATTTTGCCGCCTTCGCCTACGTGGGGGAGTCCGTCACGGATCCGATCAAGTATTACCGCAACAACACGGCTGCTCCGCTGACCTTGCTCCAGGCGATGAAGGAACACGGCTGCGACCAGTTCATCTTCTCGTCCACCTGTGCGACCTATGGCGATCCTGTGCAGGTGCCGATGTCAGAGCAACACCCGCAAGCGCCGATCAACGCCTACGGCCAGAGCAAACTCATGCTCGAGAAGATTCTCGCTGACTGCGGGCGCGCCCACGGCCTGCGAAGCGTCTGCCTGCGCTACTTCAACGCCAGCGGTTGCAGCGCGGATGGCGTCATCGGCGAAGACCACAATCCCGAAACCCACCTCATCCCGCTCGCGCTGATGGCGATCACCGGGGAGATCGAAAAACTCACCGTCTTCGGCACCGACTACCCGACCCCAGACGGCAGTTGTGTGAGAGACTACATCCATGTCGAGGACCTCGGCCGCGCCCATATCGCCGCGCTAGATTACCTGCAAAAAGGCGGCGTGTCCACCCAGGTAAATCTCGGCACAGGTAAAGGAAACTCGGTCAAACAGATCATCGATACCACCGAGAAAGTCACCGGAAAAAAAGTCCCTGTCGCCTATGGCGAACGCCGCGCCGGCGATCCACCAGAGCTCGTTGCAGACGCGAGCAAAGCCAAGCAAGTCCTAGGTTGGGAAGCAGAGATCACCGACCTAGAGCAAATCATCTCTAGCGCCTGGGCTTGGATGGACGGCCCGCGCAAAGGCCGCTACTAGCCCGTAGACTCAAGTTCCAGATCCGGTCACCATTAACCCGTGCTCACCGAAGACGACCTCATCGACATGGCCGGCTGGCCAGTCCTCAAGCGCGCCCGTTCGATCCTATCCAGCGGTGCCGTCCAGTCCGCGAGCCTCAAAGGCAATCTCCTAAAAGGCATCGTCAGCGCCGGAAAGAAACAGCTCAGCGCCGGTCTACTGATACGCAGTCAAACCGACACCGACAACCTGTGCACCTGCCTGGAATCGAAGCGCGACGGCCAAATTTGCGCCCACACGATTGCCGTCGCCCTGGCCACCATCGAAGGCCTCCCAGAGAAGCGCACCCCCGTCGAGAAACCCAAGCAGCCAAGCAAAGCCACCGCGTGGCAGATCTTCATCCCAGGCGCCTTCCCCGACCTCTGGCAACGCGGCATCCTCCCGCTGCGCCTAGCCGTTGGAGTGACGTCTGCAGACGTTCCGCAACCTAGGCCTGAGCTCACCCAACTACTAAAAACTCTAGGAGTTCCCGAAACCTCGACTTCCCCTGCCCTGCTGCGCCTCAACCAATCCCAAGCCGCACAGTTCTTCCTGGCCGCCACCAATGCCTCGAACATCCAATTAGAATCTCCCAGCAAAGATCCGCAGCCACTGCGCGTCAGCGAGATCCCCTGCCGGCTCCCAATCGACATCACCTACCAGTCCGGTGACGGCACCATCACCCTCGATCTCAATCGAGGAAAAACCACCCTCCTAGTCGGCGAGCAGACCGTCCACGTCTTCCAGAACACCAGCGCCGCGACCATCCTACGACTACCGCTCCCCGGTGGCGCCCCCGCCATCGCCGAGCTCTCCGACCTCTTCGCCGGCGGGCGTCTCGTCCGCCCGCTCGACTGGCTACCCGGCGCACTGCCGATTCTCAATGAGGCCTTCCAACTGACATCCTCAGACGGTTTTCTCGCCAAGCTCGACCTGACACCACCCGAGCCCGACATCCTACTGGAGCTCGATGGTTCTCTGCGCATGCTGGCAGCGACCCTCATATTCAACTATCCCGAGCGGGCGAAATCGGCAGACCCGATCGAATCGATCACCGCCGGCCTGACCAATCCAGAATCGGAACGCCGCGCCCGCCAGCGCTTGCGGGAGGGCGGCTTCGACGAAAAACTCGAATTGCGCGGCGAACCAGAAATCCTAAGTTTCTACGCCAGCACCCTGCCCCGCCTGCAATCGGAATGGGAAGTCACCCTCGGTGAACGCTTCGAACACGTCACGCAGAAGGTTCAGCGGCTCACTCCCAAACTCGAGCCTCACGGTAGCGGCGAAGATTGGTTTTCCTTCGCCATCAACTACACCACAGATCAGGGCCAGACCCTGAGTGCTAGCGAGATCCGCCGACTCCTCGACGCCGGCCAGACTTCCACCAAGTCGGCAGGCGGCAATCGCATCGCCATCGACACCACCGCGCTCGAAGACCTGCAGGAAGTCCTACGCGATACAGATCCTGACCAATCTGGTGGCGACTACCGAGTTTCACCCGCACAGGCCGATTACATCCGCAGCACGCTCGGAGAACCACAGGGAAAGATCTCAGCGGCTCCAGACACCAAGATCACCGCCACCCTGCGCCCCTACCAGAGCGAAGGCGTCGACTGGCTCCACACCCGGCTATCGCAACCAAACTCGGGTGCGATCCTCGCCGACGAGATGGGGCTCGGAAAAACCGTGCAGACCCTCACCCTTATCTGCGCCCTAAACCGCAAAACACCCGCTCTCGTCGTCGGCCCGACCTCCCTGATCCACAGCTGGGCAGCCGAGGCGAAAAAGTTTACCCCCCACTTGGCTACGACGGTCCTCCACGGCAGCGCCGCCAAACGCAAAGCCATCCTCAGCGACCTCTCCGGCACCGACCTGCTGCTCACAAGCTACGGTGCCCTCGTCCGCGACCTGGAATTGCACCAGCAGAACGAATACTCGATCGTCGTCCTCGATGAGGCCTCCTATATCAAAAACCCGGACACGAAAATTGCCAAGGCGGCTCGCGCCCTCGCGGCCAACGCTGGCGCCCGCCTCGCGCTCACCGGGACACCGATCGAGAACTCGGTGCGTGATTTATGGTCAATCATGGAGTTCGCGCTGCCGCGCTACCTCGGCACCCGCGAAGACTTCCGCCAGCGCTACGAACTCCCGATCGCAGCCAGTGCCAAACCGGAGCTGTCTCGCCTGCGCCGCCGCCTCGCGCCATTCCTCCTACGCCGCACCAAGCGCGCGGTCGCCAAAGACCTGCCAGAGAAGATCGAGCAGGTTCTCTACTGCGAGCTCAGCGCCGCGCAGCGAACCGCCTACGAGACTTTCCTCAGCAAAGGCCGCGAACAGATTCAGCATCTGCTCCAGACACAGGGTTTCGGCAAAGCGCGTATGAGCATCCTCACCACACTGCTACGCCTGCGCCAGACCTGCTGTCACCTGCGGCTGATTGACGAAAAGTCGGAAGCCAGCTCTGGAAAACTCGAGGCGCTGCAAGAACTCTTGCAAGAGGCCATCGAGGGTGGTCACCGCGTGCTGATTTTTTCTCAGTTCGTCAAGATGCTCGGACTCATCCGTGACTCCCTCGACGCGCAAAAGCTAAGCTACGCCTACCTCGACGGCTCGACCCCAGCAGAACAACGCGCCGCCCAAGTGAAGGAATTCCAATCCGATCAGGGACCGCCGATTTTCCTCATCAGCCTCAAAGCTGGCGGCTATGGCCTAACATTGACGCGAGCCGACACCGTGATCCACTTCGACCCATGGTGGAACCCCGCAGTGGAGAACCAAGCGACCGACAGGGCACACCGGATCGGTCAAAAGAACCCAGTTACAGCCTACAAGCTCATAACGACCGGAACGATCGAAGAGCGTATTCTCTCCCTACAGAACAAGAAGAGAAACATCATCGAGACCGCCCTAGAGGACGAGAGTCCGATGATGTCGGGACTGAACGAGAACGATATACGCGAGATCCTCGCGTAGCCGATTACTCGGCTGCAGCAGCAGCCTTGCGGGCTTTGCGGATCAGGCTACCGACGGTATCACTCGCCTTGGCACCATTTGCGATCCAGCCGTCGACCTTTTCCAGGTCCAGGGTCACGTTGTCCGACTTCTTCATCGGGTCGTAGGTTCCTACGGATTCGATGAAACGACCATCACGGCGCGAACGGCTGTCCGTCGCGACGACGCGGTAGTAGGGCTTGTCTTTCGTGCCTTCTCTTTTGAGTCTGAGCGTTACCATGATCGTATGTATTTCTTGCTGCGATGGGCTAAAATTAGGTGCCAAAAGGGTCGCAGGGGCGATACAGTTGAGCAAGAATTCGGGTTTGCCAAGTAAAAAACCACCCTAATTCGTGGCAGTTCAACCATAGTAGTAGGGCTCAGGCGTCTCGAAGGCAAATCGGACTAGGTTGAAGTTCGCTGGCTCGCCGTGCCGCAGCATTACCTCAAGCACGTCGAAACGGTAGTGGACGTATGGCCGATCCAGCCTCGCGAGCCACTCGAGGGCACCCCTCGTGATCAAATATTGCTTATCTTTCGTCACTGCCTCGATCGGGCGGCCACGTTTCAGGCTGGTGCGCGTCTTCACCTCAACAAAGACCAGCCGTTTGTCGTCCCGGCAGACGATATCGACCTCTCCTCCACCCTGCGCACGGAAATTTTTCATCAGGATCCTAAAACCGAGCGATTTTAGATACTTCGCCCCCAGCCGCTCGCCAAGCGCGCCGATCTCCCTGCTAGCGATCAGCTTACCATCGTCCCCCCGCAGGTTAAGGGGTGAATCGAGCGACCGGCCCAAACGTTTTTCGATGTAATCGACAAGGCCCATATTTTTCGAGCGCTTCGAGGTGCTGTTTCGTGCCGTACCCCTTGTGCTTCTCAAATCCATACTGTGGGAATTCTTCGGCGCAGGCAACCATCAATCGATCGCGCTCGACCTTGGCGATGATGCTAGCCGCCGCAATGCTCAGGCTCTTGCTGTCGCCTTTGATCACCCCCAGATGCGCGTGCGGGAACCCCTTTACCGGACGCCCGTCGATCAATACCATGTCCGGAGCCTTCGCCAGCCCATCGACCGAGCGGCGCATCGCCAGGTGGGTCGCTTGCAGAATGTTGATCTCCTCGATCTCCTCGACTGACGCCGTGGCAGAACACCACGCGATCACGCCCATCGATCCACCCATGATCTCCTCATACAGGAT
>JBLHKE010000086.1:0-15921 GCA_047619485.1 Verrucomicrobiales bacterium
GGCATCAAGCCGATGATAAAGGTAGGGCAGATGATAGACGAACACTTGACGGGACTGCTCAACCACACGTTCTACCCAATTACCAACGCGACAGCAGAGGGGCTCAACTCGTTGATCCAGCAACTGAGGACAGCGGCTAGAGGGCTACCGAAGTTCGAGACCTTCCGGACAAGGGTTCTCTTCCACCTAGGCAAGCTTGAACTCCACCCGTCCTTATGAAAATCCCACCATCAATCCCGAAGAGCCATCTAGGTTACTATGGCCCTGGGTTGATTAGGAAGATGCCGGACAGGTTGCCTGATAGGCTGAGGTTCAGCAGGACTGAACCCATATCGTTGATCGAACGGCCGTAACCACCTATGCCGTGGCCGGTGTTTTCTTCGAAGTTGATCTTGAGACTGGACACCGTGTGCTCCGTGCCCATGAGGTCGAAGGTATCGCCACGGCGCAGGATGAGCTCGGGAGCACCATCGAGGACGCCACGATCGACGTAGATTCCATCACGGTTGGCTGATGTGTAATCTCCCTGGGTTCGTGTGTATTCGACCGAGTAGACAACGCCGCCCGCACCGCTGCAGGCAAAGCCAGTCAGGCGGCCGATGCCGGCGCCATCGGTGTTGTTGGCCAGATCACCCTCACGGGCGATTAGGTGGAGGCCAGCGCCGTCCCTGCGCCAGATGCTGCCGTCGTTGGTGGAGTTCACCGCAGGAGTCGGGGCCGAGTTCTTCAGGTAGGCGAAGAAGCAGACTGAACCGTCATCGGAGATGGCGAGGGTGGTGAAGCGGTCGAAGGCGACTAGGCCGAGGATGCCAACTGGTAAACAGGGAGCAATGCCCCCTTCGCGTGCGACAAGAACCGGAGCCCCGCCGCCGGAAGTCGTCCAGATGCCCTCGTTGTTAGATGACGTAACCGAGCCGCCTCTGGCGGTTCCGCGGAACGCCGTCACGCCGTCACTGTTTACGGACTCACCGAGGAAGCTGGCAAAGACGCCGCCACCGGTGCCGGAGGCAGAATCCCCTTCGCGGGCGACTAGGGTCGGAGTTCCCCCGCCGATAGTGCCTGCAAATAGACCGGTGTTAATCAGTGAACTCACAGGTTTGAGCGCGGAGCTGAAGGCGTAGCGGTTGTTGTCCTCGCTGGCGACGATCCGATTGTTGAGGCCGGAGTAGAGCACGCCGCCACCGATGCTGGTGGCGTCACCCTCGCGGGCGAGTACCGTGCCAGCGCTACTGGTGATGACTGTGTCGTCGCCCGAGGTGACGCCGGCGCCAGAACCAATCACCAGGTTCGCGCGGGTCAGCAGCTGGCCGCCCGACGTGATCGCCGGTTTCTGCAGCGAACGATAGAGCGGGTTACCTGCGACCGGTGCTGCGATGGCACCCTTCACTGCGGTGTTGCTGGTGTTGGCAGCAGCTCCACTGGCGTTTAAGAAGTGGCCAGGATTGTTCGGGACAACCCGCGACGCAAACCCAGCGTTGCCGGAATCGTTCATCGTCAGGTCGCTGAACGCCCCGAAGTTGCCGACCCCGGAAGCGGTGTCTTTCACGGCGATGGCGGTGTATGGTCCGGCGATTGGTCCCCGGGCGACGACTTGGTTATTCACGCCGGCTCCAGACAGGGTCGACGAGAACACCACTGTGCCAGCGTTGTTCAAGTAGGCGCGGTTGATGTTCAGGATCGTGCCGCCGGCTCCGGTCACGGAGTCGCCACGCACGCTGACTGCATCGAGGATTCGCGTGCCAGGGGTGGTCGCGATAACCGTCGGACTCAAATCCGAAACCGGGCAGATGTCATTAGGATCAATGACGTTGTCGTTATCGAGATCCCAAGGAGTGGTCACGGCCCAAAGGGCGTCGTTACCTGAGCTTGGATGCTGGATACAGACGAGGAACGTATCCGCGTCATTACGATCAAGAATCCATCCAGTTGGTTCTTCATTTCCAGGAATGCCAAGACTTGCGATGCGTCCCATGCTTTCTGCGACCCCATCGTCATTTGCATCAGTAGCTGCCCAAATGTCACCACCTGTGCTTTGATCTTCGATTACATAAATCTCTCCGTTCGGTCCTATTGCAAGGTTGTCCGGACTCGTGAGCTCGGTCCCTAGAGCAACTCCATGCGCAGCATCAATCGTGTCACGTGAAGCAAATTTTTGGACATACGCAGTGTTCGTATCAATCAGCTCGATTGAATAAATGGACTGTTCGCTAGTCGCTGCAACGAAAACAACTTCGTTACCACTGGCTAGCGTGCTGATCTCCAAATCTTCCGGACGTCCGTAAGGCGTTCCGTTGACTGAAGGATCATTAGCAACAAGCTGACCGCCACGCGAAACATCATTACTCCGTCCGTAGACAAAAGGATCAGGGATTCCAGGAAGTGCGTTGCCGCTGGCGTCAGTGATCGCAACCCATGTTGCTGATCCAGTACGGTCGGTAGATGAATTAGCCGCACTGTTCCAGTTTTCTCCAGAAACTCCACCGGCTGCGACAAAATCGTCATCACTCAAGACAAAAGTCTGACCACCTGCTCCAAGGTCTGCAGGATCGACCGGGACATACCTATAAATCGAACCACTGCTGCGCTCGTCAATGAAATAGAGTGTTCCATCTGCGCCGAATTTCAGTCCTTCGTGAGCGACTGATGGAACAGGTAACCATCGGACTTGAGGAGCGTCCCCCGGTGCCATCAATGGATTCATCCATTCGAAAACACGACCGGAACCTGACCATTCTTCCGCCGTCAGGACAGTGCCATTCGGAGTCCATTCCGCAGGATCACACGCACCGAAATCGTCATTGTTTGGATCCCATGTAAATGGGTCAGTTGAAAAGACGCCCGTGGCATTGCCTGTCAACGCAGCAACAAAATCTCCAGTAGAACGATCATAACGACCCAAACCGCCGCCGGTTCCAACTTCGAACGGGATGAACACGTAACGGCTCGAAGGGTCCAACGCGATCATGTCCCAATTTCCAAACGTTGGTGCAAAGTCTGGATCTGTACTCAACGTATCCCGATCTGTGAGAAACGTCTGGGTGAAACCCGCCGGGAGTGAGAAGGGAGCGATTGACTCGTTGTTTGAACTGCCTCCGTTGGTCGGAAGCGGTGTGAAGGCTGCCGGAGTTCCAGCGAGCGTCGTCGAGACGGTAGATAAACCAAGCCGTATTAATATAATGTATATTTCATTTTTCATATATTTGTATGCGGTTATCGGGGAAAGTGAAAACTGGGAAAGTGGCGGAGGTCGGAGGTCAGTCGGAGGTCAGTCGGAGGTCAGTCGGAGGTCAGTCGGAGGTCAGTCGGAGGTCGGAGGTCGGAGGTCGGAGGTCGGAGGTCGGAGGTCGGAGGTCGGAGGTCGGAGGTCGGAGGTCGGAGTGGGGAAGTGCATCGCGCAGAGACGCAGAGACGCAGAGACGCAGAGACGCAGAGACGCAGAGGCGCGTATGCGGGCGGCGTGCGGAAGTGAAAGGTGGGAAGGTCGAAGGGCATCGCGCAGAGGCGCTGAGGATTTCTTTTGGAGGCGGACGAGGACGAGACCATTGCTAGGAGTTTGCTTTTTGCGAGGTGTCCCTGAGGACGTTGTTGAGGGGATCGGAGAGGGGGAGAAAGGGGGCTGCGGGAGAAGAGTGGGTGAAGTGATCGCAGAATGACGGGTGAGCAGTGGGTCTGACAAGGGAAGAAGCGAAAATACACCAAATATTCGTAACTATTCAGTTCTCGAAGAGCAGTTTCGTAGCTTTTTCGGTATCTGTGAGCATCAGCTGGAGCATCAGCTGGAGCATCTCGTAGACGTTCACTGACCTCTTCTTCCCGCTTGCTATCACGCTTCGAATTTTTGCAAATCTGTTCGACCATTCCAAACTTCGGAAGCAGCCGCTTATCTTCTGACGTGTCTTCATCATTCGCAGGTCGCGCTCGGCCTCGTTGTTGTCGAAGGGCACTCCGTGGACCAAAAGGGCTAACACTTCTTCTTCGACGTAGGTGAGTTCGCGCAGGTGGTGCGCGTTACATAGCTCGTGAGCCATGCCTTCGAACTTGAGGTAGGAGGCGAGGAAGTCGTGGATCGAGCGCCCGGTGTATCCCTCGAATACGCCGACGCTTTCTATGTCTTCGAAGCTGCGTCCCGGCGTGACGACTAGGTAGACGTGTTCTGAATTGCTCGCGGTGTGGAGCCAGTTGGTCTTGTCTAGAATGTTGGGCCCGGTCTCGTCGTTGTGCATGAAGTTTGAGGCGATGACTTTTTCTTTAAAGTCAAGCAAGGGGTGCGTCCCCTTGCATTCATCTCTCACTGATCGGGGGGGGGTAGTAAGCGCGGCGCATTGGTTAATTTTCATTAAATACTGAAAATATTGAAATAAATGAATTGCAACGGGGGATCTTTGCCGTGATGGTGAGGGATGAGTTCGTCGGGAAGGAAAAAAGACAGGATCGTGATCGCAGGGGGCAGCGGCTTCCTCGGTGTTTCGTTGGCAAATTACCTAGCCGGGCAGGGGAAGTCGGTGGTCATCCTTGCGCGAAACCGACCGCAGCCGGACGGGCTGTGGGAGTTTGTCGAATGGGACGGCTGCCACCTCAGCGAGTGGGCGGCGGCGCTGAACGGTGTGGATGCGCTGGTCAATCTCGCTGGCCGCAGCGTCGATTGCGTTAAGACGCCGGACCACCGCGATGAGATTCTGCGCTCGCGGGTTGCGACTACCCGCGTCCTCGGCGAGGCGATGCGCTCGATCGACTTGCCGCCGCCAGTGTGGGTGCAGATGAGCACGGCGCACATTTACGGCGACCCGCCGACTGCCGTCTGCACCGAGGGGGCGACGCTTGGGCATGGGCTGGCTCCGGATGTCGGCAGGGCATGGGAGCGGGAGTTCGAGGCTGGGCTGCTGCCCTCACAACGCGGGGTAATCCTGCGCACCAGCTTTGTCATCGGCAGAGATCGCGGTGCCGGTGGCGGAGCGCTCGGGCGCTTGAAGTTCATCTCCCGCCTTGGTCTGGGTGGTCGGGTCGGCAGCGGCCAGCAGGGGATGAGTTGGCTCCACGAGCTCGACATGAACCGTCTCTTCGAACGTGCTATCGATGACGCCTCGATGCGCGGTGTCTACATCGCCTCGTCGCCACAGCCGCAAGCGCAGACGGAGTTCATGCGCGCGCTACGCAAGGCACTACGGGTGCCGATAGGCCTGCCAGCGAGCGAGTGGATGGTGCGCATCGGCGCGCGCTGGCTGATGCGGACGGATCCGGAACTAGCGCTCTATGGGCGCTACGTGTTGCCGGAGCGACTGCAGTTTGAGGGCTTCGAGTTTAGGTTTCCAGACCTGGAGGGGGCGTTGCAAAATTTACTCTAACGCCCTATCAGCAGCACGGTCAGCGAATCATATCCGTTTGGGCGCGAGTATTCCGCCTGATGCTCGACCAGGCCTCCGGCTTGGGCATTGAACAGACGTCGACGATCAGCCTCAACTACGTCCCCTTCGGGACTGACCCTCTATCAAGCAGACCCTCTATCAAGCAGGCGCTGGCTCTTCAGCATTCAGATTCTTCTGCCAAATGTAGCGGCGGAAGAGAACCTTGACGGCGGCGGTCAGGGGGACGGCGAGCAGGGCGCCGAGAACCCCTCCGATAATCAGTGACCAGAAAAAGACGCTGAAGATCACGGTCAATGGATGTAGGCCGACCGATTCCCCGACGATGCGAGGTTGGATCACGATGCCATCGAATTGCTGGATGATGATGAAGATCAAGGCGACGGTGATCGGGATTTGCCAGGGGTGATCCCAGCTCATGGTGTTCACCACCGCGATCGCTACTGCTGGAACGATGGTCAGGATGAATCCGACGAATGGGATGACCCCGAGGATCGCTAGGAATACTGCAAAAATGATGGCGTAGTCCCTCATCACTGGGACAAATAGGAGCGCGATGCCGACTAGGGCTCCGTCGATGATGCTGACTAACATTTGTCCACGGAAGAAGGCGATCAGGTAACCGTTGATCTCTTTGAGCACATCGACGACTTCATCTTTGAATGGTGAAGCGCGCAAGGGGACGTAGTCGCCCCACTGGTCGCGGATCGAGTGGCTGTCTTTGAGGAAGAAAAACAGGTAGATCGGCACCATGATGAAGCCGACGGAGTATCCGAGGAAGCCGAAGAAACTGCCGATCGCCCCGACGAAGCCCTTTAAACTGGAGAGCGCCCAGCTGGCTGCTTTCCCGAGGACTTCGGGATCGGTGGCTTTCTTGACGGGGGAGGTATCAGGATTGCCCTCGGTCTGGATGGTGTGGAATTGCTCTATTCCCCACGCGTAGGTGTTTTGGTAGGCTTTACCGAGCGAGTTAACGAGGTTCGGGATCTGCTCTGCTGCTGGCACAATGATCGAGATCGCCAGGAGGATCATTCCCATCGTGGCGACGGTGAACACGATGACGATCGCCCAGATGCGGGTAATCTCTTTGCCCAAAATTTTCCGACCGCGGAGCCAGATGACAATTGGATCGATGAGGTAGGCAAGGATGCCGGCGATTGCGACTGGGACGAGAACCGGTTGGAGAAAGCCGAGGACCTTGCCCGTGGCCATAATGAGCATCACGATGAGCACCGCAATGACGGCGATGGCCGTACCGGTGATCGCGCGCCAGACAGTCGTCAGTTGGAAGTCGCTAGGGATGACAATGCCGTCAGAGCACTCGCGGGTGAAATCGAGTTTCTTCTTCTGTTCCTCTGCTGGTTCTGGTGCGGCCTCTTTCTTGGGCGCAGCCTTTGTTTTGCGTCTAGCTGCGCCCTTGGAATTAGTTTTTTTCTTTGCGGCTGATTTCTTTACTGCCATGTGGAGTGAGCCTAGGAGCCGTCCGAGGGCTTGTCACGAACCGAAATAGCATGACAGGCAGACGGGAATGTCAGCCCTCCAGCTAGACCTTCCAGTCGCCGCGGTATTGGCGGGTGAGCCACTCGGGTTTGCCAGTGCCACCGGTGAACTCATTCTTGGCCGGATCCCACTTGAGGGTCTCGCCGTGGTAGTAGGCCTGGTTCATCAGGTGACAGGCGATGGCGCTGCGGGCACCGACGATCTCGTTGGTGATCGGCTTGCTGCGTTTTCCGACCGCCTCTATGAAGTCGCGGATGTGGTGGCCACTGTTGTAGAGTTTAACCTTGGCATCTTTGAGGAACTGCTTCTCCGCAGTGGCGAGTGCGCCGCCGAGCGATCCCTTATCGCCGCGCTTCTCGAACTTGGCGATCTCTTTGCCTTTGTGAATGAAGACGAAGCGCCCGCGGTTGACTTTGACTTCGCCATCGGTGCCGTAGAAGTGGACGCCGAAGCCATCCTTGTGGGTGAGGGTGACGCCGTTGGCGTAGGTGAGTTGGCCTCCGCGCTTGGATTTCCACTGTTTCCAATCGGAAGGCGGACCCGCTTCGACCGGGCCGGAGTCGTCCATGCCGAGCCCCCACTGGGCGATGTCGATGTGGTGCGCGCCCCAATCGGTGACCATACCGCCGCCATACTCCATGTAGTTGCGCCAGTTTGGGAAGTGATTGTGCGTTCCGCGCGGGCTGAGGACAGAGCTATAGCCGCGCTCGGGGCCGGGGCCTAGCCAACGATCCCAATCGAGGCCGGGCTCCATCTCTTCGGTTTTCAGATCGCACGGTTTGCCGGGATCGCCGAAGGAGACGTCGACTTTCTTGACGTCGCCGATAGCGCCGTTGCGCACCAGTTCGCAGGCGATGCGGAACTCGCTGCTCGAGCGTTGCATCGACCCGGTCTGGAGGACTCGCTTGTTTTTCTCGACGGCTTTCATCACCTCGATCGACTCGTGGATGTTGTGGGTGAGAGGCTTCTCACAGTAGACGTCCTTGCCGGCGTTGAGGGCGGCGATGGTGATGACTGCGTGCCAGTGATCGGGGGTTGCGATGCAGACGGCATCGATGCTCTTGTCGTCGGTGATTTCTTTGAAGTCGACGACGGCGCGGCAATCCATGCTCTTCTGCTTGTCGTCGACGCGCTTCTTGGCGGCCTCGCGTCGGTTGGTGTCGACATCGCAGACGGCGACGGCCTGGACGCCCTGACCCATGAAGTTGTTGAGCAGTCCACCGTTCTGCTTACCCATGCCGATGAAAGCGACGGTCATGCGATCGTTCGGCTTGGTGTCGGCGGCCCAGATGTGGGATGGGAGGATGAATGGACCGGTCGCAGCGGCTGCGCTGGTCTTGAGGAAATTGCGGCGGGAGTTGTTTCTGTTTTTCATGGGTTGGTGAGTGAGTCAGTTGGAAAGTAATGTCCGGTGGGGTGGGTTTCTTAGCTCTGCTGGGAAATTTAACCGCAGATTGCGCAAATTACGCGAATTTTTCTAGTAAGACGATCAGGTTTATCGGATCGTTTTGCTCGTGAGTGTCGATGAAGATGAGTTCCCGCGATATCGATTTGGGGTACGGGTAGGATTGTTCATTGGGGCGCTGACTTTTGCTGGATGTATAGGGTTGTGCTATTTCTTTTCGAAGCTTCCAAACCTTGGATCCGGATCCCTCATCGCTTCTGTTTCGCCATGGTGGCGGTTCGGGAATTGGATGATTGCGGGAATCTTTGCTCTTGGCGTCGGTTTTATGGCTTTTGGGGCAGGCTCTTTTTCTCAGCCGAGAAGACGCAGGACTAGTCGCCGCGATCGGGATCGGGAGCTGACGTAACTTCGATTTGCAATCGGAGGGGTGGTTCGCAAAACGTCTGGCGCGATCCTCGAACGGCTCAGCATGACGGGCTTCGAGTACAAATCGAAGTGACGCGGCTAGCGGAGTTTCTTGGTTGCTACTCGGATCCCTTTGTCGGAGATGGCGACTAATCGGATGTCTCCGGGTTGGTCGAAGTGGCCAGACCACTTGTCACTCTTTTCGATTTCTGTTAGAGTTTTGTAGGCGAACAGGCCGTTGCGCTGTTCGAACAGCTTGAGGCTCAGGTCCCGGTCGGCATCAACTGGTTTTGCTCTCAGTGGTGTCGATTGCGGGCGGTGCTGGACGTAGAGGCGTTCGTTGGATGAAGATTTTTTTGCGCTCCAGCTCCACTTTCCGTCCTCGGATTTCGTGATGGTTGCGTCGAGTCGTTTGGGGAGGGCGACGGCTTGGGCGGGGTCGCCGAGGTAGGTATACATCTGGAGTTGGTCGCGTTTGAGTTTTGGAATGTCGATCTCTACCTCGAGGGCGCCTTCGACGTTCTTCAGTAATCGTTCGATCAATGGCTTGCGCATCTTCTGGGCCTTTAGCTGGGAGGCTAGCCAGAGGTCGCCGACCCGATCGAACTCGGGGTTCGAGAGTTCCTCCATCAGGGCGATGGAGCTGTAGAAGTTGGTGAGCGGGTGGGACTCGGTGGTGGCTGCGATGGTCGCGACCGGGCCACCTTTGCCGAGCAGTAGGGTGGCGGCAAGTGAGCGGCTGCGCGGGTGCGCGAAGTTGCCGCAGTCGCAGGCAAAAATTACCAGTGGTGGGCTGGCGGTGACAAGGCTGGCAGTGTCGCGCTTGGTGTAGACGATCTGCTCGGGGTGCTGCATCGAAAGAAACAGTTCGGTGCCACCGTGTCCCATCATCGCTGTGACGGCGCCGCCTCCCTGGATCTGGGTATTGAACAACCTCGCCTGATCTCGTGGCCAGCCGTTTAGTGTGTTGCTAGGGTTTGCGCTGATGATCCAGGGCTGCGCCCAGTCCGGTAGGTGTTTGTTGATGGTCGACATCAGTAGCCAGTCGGCGGTCTCGTCGAGGAGCTTGCCGTAGGCCGGGGTGCCTGACCAAACTGGGATGTTGAGATCTTCGATCCGGAGCTCGCGGTTCTCGTAGGCGATGATCTTGGCTGCGACGGCGGCGATTTGCTCAGGAGTCTCGGCAGGGATCCGGCCGACCGGGAACTGCGGGATGCCATTGCCATCGAGATCGGAGAACAGCGGGTCGGCGGCGAAGGTTTCGTTCTGGGTCGTGAGCCAGCGGTACTGGCTGCCGCGCTTGGCCGGAATGAGCTGGTCGCTGCCGATGAGGATCAGGTAGTCTGGCGGGGCTCCAAGGGTGACAATGGCTTCCTCGACGCTGGAGGTGGCGATGGTGACATCGAATCCCTGCGCGCGGCGGTGTTCGATTAGGGGGCTGAGTGCCTCGGTCAGGGCTTGGTCGGGTGAGACTGCGAGCCAAGTCTTTGCATGCGCAGAGACGGCGATTAAGAGGATGGAGGCGATGGTCAGGAACGGGCGCACAGGGAAAACCTCGTGGGCACTCTCCGGTTTGTAAATGTTCGAGTTTGCGATCGAAGCCGGTCAGGCGAGACCGTTCTTCCGCCGGATGATCCATTCGCTTGAGAGGATTGCCAGAAAGAACAGCAGGAGCGGGAAATTGTCCCACAGGGTGGTCTCCTCACGCTTGTGGATGATCTGGCCGGGGGGAGCGAAAAAATTCCTGAGCGCCGGGGCATTGTCCGGGTCGGCGATACTCCCACCGCTGAGCGCTGCGAGGTGGGCTAGAAACTCTGGCGCAGCGGTGAGCTCTGAGAGCTCGATGGCGTTGCTGCTTGGCTTAACAATGAATTCGGTCTCGACTTTGTCCTCGCCAAGGGAACGGAGAATGGCGTTCACGTCGTCGCCGTCGAGGCGGATGCGGAAGCGTCCCCGGGTCGGCAGTGGTGGGATCTCGGCCTCGAAGATGCCGTTGGAATCTGTGCGATAATTGAGTGGCGTGCGTAGGAATTGGGTCTCGCCCTGGTAGATGCTGGCTGAGATCGCACCGCCCGTGAGTGGTTGGTTCGATGCGGTGGAGACCCTGGCAGTGACTTGGATTTTGTCGCCGGGTTCGTAGGAGAGTTTGTCGGTGCCGAGACGAATGAACTGGTTGCCGGCGCGGAGGTTCTCACCGGTGCCCCAGCGTAGCAGCTGACCCCAGAACTTGTGGTGGTGGACGTCGCCGACCCCGTAACGCAGCCGCCAGCTGCGATCGAAGTTGAGGGCGACGACCTTCCCCGAAGCGTAGCGCTGGGTCACGATGAGGGCGTTTGCGGCACGGATGTCCTGCGTCGGCAGGCGAGAATTGCCGTTGAGCGGTTGGGCGTAGGCCAAGACCTCTGCGCCGGGTTTGATGCCGGTGATCGGGCCGCGCCAGTTGAGTGGGGGGAGGCCTCCCCAGACCATCTGATTGAGATTCGGGTCGAGCGACTGCTGCATGATGAGACTGTTACGACCGGCGAGGGTCAGCCGTAGCCGGTAGGGGGCGTGGGCCGAGGGGGCATCCGCGTCGTAGGTGACCGGTAGTAGTTCCCTGAGGATCGGGCTGGTGTGTGCCAGTGGCATGAAGCGTTGCCCGGCGATCGTTACCAGCAGCGAGGCGCGTTCGGAGACACAGTGTTGGATGTGCCCCCAGGTGGTTTCATCGATGGCACCGGGTGGGATGTCGCCGAGGATGATGGCGTCGAATTTCAACCATTCCTCCCGAGATGTCGGCAGTGCTGTGGCTTCCGACTCGCCGAATTTTCGATCGGCCGAGGCGGCCAGTTCGGGCGGCGGTGGGGAGTCGGCGATCTCGTCTGGGTTGAGGAGAACGTACTGGAGGTGGACAGATTTGTCGCGGGCGTGGAACAGGTTGCGAAGGTAGCGGAACTCCCAACGCGGGTAGCTTTCGATGATCAGGACGTTGGTGCGATCGTCGGTGACAGCGACTTCGAAGTCCCAACGATTGTTCTCCTTGAATGTCTCGTCTGCGGCGGCGCTGATCCGGACGGTGTATTGCGAGATCCCGATCAGGTCGGGCGTGTCGGCGAAGCTGATCGTGGTGCGCAAGGATGCTTCGTTCACCTCAAGTTCGCGGAAGTCTATGAGCTGGTCTCCTTTGAGGAGTGAGACGGTAACGGTTTCACCCACCAAGCCGTCGAGCTTCACATCGGTCTGAATGATCGCGCGGTCGTCGAGGTGGATCGTGTCGGGGACGCGGACATCCAAGATGCCGGCGTCCCGCGGGCCGAGGCTTGAGCCTATCACGATCGAGCAGACTGGCGCTTGTTGGAGCCCGAGTCGGCGCGCGACATCATCGATCGGACGCTCACCGTTGTGGCGACCATCGCTGAGCAGCAGGATGCCAGCGAGGTTGCCTTGCGGGATGTCCGCGATGATCGACTCGAGCGCGGTGGTTAAGTCGGTGGCTCTGCGGAAAGAGTCTTCGGTGTGAGCGGTGCGAGCGTTTTCGAACCATGCTTCGGCATCGAATGATTCTGGGCTGTGGCCAAAGCGGATGAAGCGCAGTTGGTATTGGTTGCCGAGCATTGTTATGAAATCATCCTGTTCGAGTGCGCGGAGGGCGATGGCGCTGCGGGTGAGCGATGTGGTTCTGTCGATTTCCTTACGATCGCTGGGGGAGAGCGATTGGTAGAATCGTTGATCGGTCACGACGATCGTCGCGGGGAGTTGTTCGAGGACGTAATCGATCTGGCGACTGGCGCTCTGGATCTCGCCGAGCGTGGCGGCGTAGTTGGCATCGGCGAGCCGATCTGCTGCCTCATTCAGGCTGCGCGTGATGTTCTGTCGGATCCGCTCTTCAATTTTCTCCAGCGCCGGTGAATCGGCGTCATCCGTGTGGTTACGGGAGTCGGCGACGATCTCGGCAAATTTCCGCAAGCGATCTCGTGTTTCCTCGAGGAGCTGCTCCAGATCTGCGGTGCGGCGCGAGATGAGCGAACTGGCGGCGGCGTCGCTCACGCCGCTTGGGGGCTCGAGGGCGCGGGCTTCGGCGGCCAGTTGGTTGTCGAGCAGTTGCAGGCCGCGCTGCACGTCGGTGAGGGTGGATTTGCGCTCGGCAGCTGCGACCCCGAACAGGGTGGCGATTTTGAGCTTCTCGGAAGTGGTGAGTTGTTTGTCCGCAAGCTGCATCGAGGCGGAGTCATCGAGGAGGATGACAATCTCGCGGCGCAGCCGGCGTTGGCTCTCGAGGGCGAGGATCGGTTGGAGTAAGATCAATGTTAGCGTGAGGAGTGCTGCGACGCGGAGGGCGGCTAGCAAGCGGGCTTGTTTTGGAGGCAGGATTGCCTGTTCGCGTCGGTAGAGTAGCAGGGTGAACTCGATGGCGATGGCGGCGATGATGGCGACGGTGACCAGCGGCCAGGGCGTGGCGAGATAGACCGGGCGTGCGATGATTTGAAAAACCGCCCACAGCGTGGTGCTGGCGATGACGGTGCGTAGCAGGAAAGCGAACGGCTGGGCGAGCCCGTTGATGGGAACGTGCCGACGGAAGCGCTGGGCCAAGAACCAGCAGCTGCCAAGAATGAGCGCGATGCCGAGCAGGTATAGGATTGACCACTCGGCTGGAAGCAGATCGGCTCTGTTGCTGGTGGCAGGCATCGGCGGCGTCGTTTTGCTACGGGTGAGCGGCCAGATAGTGGCTGATCCCGTTGAGGAACATCTGGACGGCGATCATCACGAGAAGCATGCCCATCAACCGCTCGACCGCTACTGCGCCACGGTGACCGAGGCGGCGGAAGATCGCTGGCGACGCCCATAGGATCAAGGTCGACACAGAGCACGCGATCGTGATCGCGGCGAGCAGGTGGAGCCGTGGGAGTTCGCCACTCGATGCCATCAGCAGGATAGCGGCGATCGTGGTCGGGCCGGCGATCAACGGCAGGGCGATGGGGACGATGAAAGGTTCCTCATCGAGCGACTCGGCGACGAGTTTGCGGGTTGGGAAAACCATCCCGAGGGCGATGAGAAAAAGGATGATCGCCCCTGAGATCGACAGGCTAGACGCCTCTAACCCGAGGAATCCGAGCAGTGGCTGTCCGACTAAGAAAAAGAAGATGAGAACGGCAAACGCGATAAGCGACTCTCTCAAGATGACCGCGCGGCGACGTGGCACCGCGACTTCGCGCAGGAGCGTGTTGATCGTGACTAGATTCCCGAAGGGGTCGAGAATCAGCAGGAGCAGCACGGCTGCGGAGAGCAAGGTCATGCCGAGTCCCTCCTACTCAGGCTTGGTGGAAGGCGGCGAGACGGTCGGCGTATTGTTAGGTTTCGGATAAATGTTTGGCTCCGGAGCGCTGGCCGCCTCTGGGTCTGGGGTGCTGGCCGCCTCTGGAGCCGGAGCGCTGGCCGCCTTTGGCTCTGCGTTGGCTGCCGGAGTTACAGGTTTGGCACCTGCTGGGGCGGCGACCTTTTTCTTTGGCTCCCGCTTCTTCTGCTGGACGTGCTCGCGCGGTAGCTTGAGCGTGCCGTTGCTGAATTCGATGACGTAGCCCTCGCGGATCAGCCAGCGGAGATCTTGCAGGACGGCGATTTCTTCCGGAGTGAGCGCAGGTGCGGCGGGTTTGCTCGCGACCGGTGCCTTCTTCGGTGTTGGTTTTGGCAGGTGCGCGAGCGTCCAGATCGAGAAAGCCTTGGTGCGTTTCGGCGTGGGAGTTGCAGCCGTGGTTGGTTGCGCTGGCGCTTGGGACGGACGTGTCCAAATGGTGAAGGCCTTGGTTCTGGCGACGGGTTTGGCTGGTGCGCCGGACGGTGGTGGCGTTTCGGCCTTGGACGGCTCGGCAGGTTTTGGCTTGGGCCGGTGAGGCAGCGTCCAGATGGTGAACGCCCTGGTCATCCGGCGCTGGTTGCGTCTGCCTGAGCGGCGGCGAGATTTCTTCTTTTTTGATTTTGGCGCGGCGGTCGAGCGTTTCGACTCGGGGATCAGCGCACCGGCGAGATCGTTGAGTTTGGTGTTCGGGTGGGCGCGGACGTAGCTGACGATCTTGCGGATTCCATCGGAGAATTTCTCCTCGTTACTGATCGAGCGTGGGCGCAGGCGTGCGACGTAGGTGGTCTTTTTGCCTTCCTTGAAGAACTTGAGCCCCTGTTTTTCAAATGCCCGGCAGAGTCGCTGGACGAGATCCATCGGGAACTTGCGCACGTTTTCGCCCTCTTGGCGGAGAATGTTGAACAAACCTGGAGCCAATTGGCGTCCGGTGATGTCTCCGGGGACGGTTGCTTTCTTCATCTCCCGCACCATGTCGGCGGCGAAGTGCTGTGAAAAATGACGGATGGCCTCCTGCCGGTTCTTCAGGATGACCGGTTCAGCGCCTTCCTCGCCTTTGAGGAGGGTGAAGTGCGATTGCTGGCTCTGTTGCTCTTTCCACTTCTCGACGATTTCTTCGCCGCGCTCCATCTTGATCTTGCGCTTGTAGCCGTCGATGTGCATGCGCGCATAACGTTCTGCGTGGATGCGCACGATGTTCTCCTGGTAGGAGTGGTGGTTGGGCGGTCCGAGGAGCTTGCCGCTCATGCCGCACACCGCGATCGAAGAGAAATTCCCCTTCGGCGGATCGACAGTTACTTGCTCCTCCTTGTAGTAATCGCCGAATTCCTTGCAGGTTGTTGCGTGGGAGACTGCCTGTTCGCTGGTTAGCCAGAGGGAGTTGTCCAGCTTACAGAGGTGCAACTTGGTGTCGCCCTTGCTTTCGAAGACCAAGCTGTAGCGATCTCGGTTGTTGAGGATGAGGCGTGCGAGGTCGAAGACCGGGTAGGCGCAGCCGCTGGTCTTGATCTGCTGCGCGATGAAGGCGACGCCTTCGCGTGCCGGTTGAAACGAGAGGGATACATCTTTTGGGAGTGGCTCCTGCGCTGGGCGGTTGTCTTGGCGCTGTCCGCCGCGCTGGTCGCGCTGGCCTCCTCCGCCACCACGATTGTCCCGCCTTTGACCCTGACCCTGACCCTGACCTCTGCTTTGGCCAGAACGCTGGCCACCACCGCCACCGGGACCGCCACCGGGACCGCGGCGATTGTCATCGCTTCGTCCGCGAGGTGGGCCACCGCGTCGCTCACCGCCGCCACCGCCACCGCCACCGCCACCGTAGCCGCCGCCGCCGCCGCCGTAGCCACCGCCACCGCCGTAGCCGCCGCCACCTTTGCCACGGCCCTTGCCGCCGCCGGGTGGGCGCACCGATTCCTCTTTGAACT
>JBLHKE010000087.1:0-15901 GCA_047619485.1 Verrucomicrobiales bacterium
TGTCGGGTCGAGGGCTGATCTCATCCTCCTGCTGGGAGACGACCACTACGCCGATACGACGCAGCGCGAAGGGCAATCGACCGCTTACTTCAGCCACCGGTCGAAGCCCGGATTCCGCTCGATCACTACACGCATCCCTACCTACAACATCTGGGACGACCACGATTACGGTCCGAACGACAGTGATGGGACGGCGGACGGTAAGGAAACGTCGCTGGCGACCTTCAAGGATTTCTGGCCGAACCCGAGCTATGGCGAAACGGACAACCCGGGAGTCTACTACAAATTCAGCCGCGCCGACGTCGACTTCTTCATGCTCGACGTGCGCTACCACCGCTCGCCGGACAAGATGATCGACGATGGTAGCAAGACGATGCTAGGTGCGCGCCAGCTCCAGTGGCTGAAGCGGGAGCTCAAGTCCTCAACCGGCAAGGTGAAGATCATCGCCAGCGGCAGCGAGTGGCAACGCAACAGCCACACTGACTCGTGGTCGAGCTATCCGCGCGAGCGCGAGGAGGTGTTCGGATTCATCGAGAACGAGAACATCACCGGTGTGCTACTGATCTCCGGCGATCGGCATTTCACCGGTGGCTACCAGATCGGCGGGAAGCTGATCGAGGTGACCTCAGGACCGCTGGGATCGAAGAACTTCCCCACGAAAAACCTGCCCGACATGTTTCTCAATTACGGCGAAGGGAAACTCTACTGCGTGTTCGACATCGACACGACCAAGGACGAGCCGAAGGTGATCTTAGAGGTTCACCGTGCAGGTGACGGCATCGTTGAGAAAATGCCACTGCCATGGAAGGCGATTCTAGGCGAGGAGAAGATCGAGACGCTCCCAGTGCAGGTCACGCCGAAGAAGCCGCCATTCCAAGTGCCGTTTGGTGAGTAGCGGAGTGAGGCCGAATGACAAACCGCGCAGCCACGTAGCGTAGGCTTCAGCCTGCGTTCGCGACGGCGTTCCCGTTCGCAGATGGCCAGTGTTTGCGCCGACACACTAGAGCGCCTCCAGGTTCCGTTCGCCCGCTGGCCATGAGAAAACGGCAGCGAGCTGGCGGTCGCAGGCTAAAGCCTGCGCTACGACAATCCTAAGGGCTTGTCAGTAAATAACTCCTACAATCTGCTGGTTATTTTGGCCATCACCCGCGTTAGCTTCCAACTCAAATAGCCCGCTATCATCGCTGAAATCTGCCTTGGTGCTGGCTAAAATTCCTGCGCATCTTTGTATGACTTATTTCCTGACAACCCCTTAGCTGGAACTTCAGACTATAGCAGGCTCAAGAACACGCCGTCACCTTTGGCTTCCTTTACCGAACCAATCACTGCTGCAGCCGACACACCAGCCTCGTGCAACGCGGCGACCAGCTTCTCACCTTTGCCAGCCGGCACTGCGGCCATCAGACCACCGCTGGTCTGCGGATCGAACGCGATCTCTAGATGCCAGTCTGGTAGCTCGGGATTGAATCGTGCCTTCGGCTCGACCTGTTCGCGGTTCGACTTATTCACGCCCGTACTCATCCCCTTCTCATACATCGCCAGCGCCTCGCGCATGATCGGCGTCTTCGCCAAGTCAATTTCGATCAGGACTCCAGAGCCCTCGCCCATCTCGAGCGAGTGACCAGCCAGGCCGAATCCGGTGATGTCGGTCGCCGAGTGCACCTCGAAATCCATCATCACCTCAGCAGCCTTGCGATTCAGCGCCGAGACGATGTCGAGACACTCCTTGAAAGCGGACTCGGAAACCCAGTTCTTCAACTTCGCATTGAAAATAACACCACTCCCGATCGGCT
Source organism: Verrucomicrobiales bacterium (assembly GCA_047619485.1). Taxonomy (GTDB): domain Bacteria; phylum Verrucomicrobiota; class Verrucomicrobiia; order Verrucomicrobiales; family DEV007; genus JBLHKE01. The sequence continues at coordinate 1,794 of JBLHKE010000087.1, forward strand.
TGGTCAGCACCAATTCGTCACCGACCTGCGCTGCCGCGTTGCTCCACACCTTATCGGGATGCACCACGCCAGTCACCGCTAGGCCAAATTTCGGCTCGGCGTCTTCGACCGAGTGACCACCAGCGAGCACCGCACCCGACTCGGTGATTTTATCGAGCGCCCCGGCCATGATCTGGTGCAGCTGTTCGGGCGGGAGTTTCTTCGATGGGAACCCGACAAGGTTGATACACGTCACCGGCTTTCCCCCCATCGCGTAGACGTCACTGATCGCATTGGCCGCCGCAATCTGCCCGTAGATGAACGGATCGTTGACCGGCGGCGTGATGAAGTCAGCCGTCGTGATGATGGCGATCTCGTCCGTGAGTTTGTAGACCCCGGCGTCATCGCTCGTATCGAAGCCGACCAGTAGGTTCGGATCCTCGTTCTTGGGGAGCGATTGCAACAGTTCACCGAGCCCGACCGGGTCGATTTTTGCCGCTCACCCGCAGCTGTTGGACAGGCTCTGCAGAGTAGGCTTCTTGGATGAAAATAGGGACATGCGCATACCTTAGGGGTTGTCAGGAAATAAGTCATACAAAGATGCGCAGGAATTTTAGCCAGCACCAAGGCAGATTTCAGCGATGATAGCAGGCTATTTGAGTTGGAAGCTAACGCGGGTGATGGCCAAAATAACCAGCAGATTGTAGGAGTTATTTACTGACAAGCCCTTAGTCGCGCCCACATGCTCCGCCAGCGACAATTTGTTCCCGGGCGCAGGTTGCATGAAACTTTGTTCATTCTCCTCGAATGAAGGGAATTAGCCCGATCGGGGGAACGTTTTTCAGTGGCAATTCCCGACTCACCCCCTAGGATTCGAGGGTGAGAATTTCTCGAAAAGCTGAGTATGCCATGCGCTCCGTGCTTGCGATTGCGCGGGTGGGCGGGACGAAGCCGGTACAGATCCAGGAGTTGTCGAGAATCGAGGACATCCCGGTGAAGTTTCTCGAGCAGATCCTGCTGATCATGAAACGCGCCGGCCTCCTGCGCAGCAAGCGCGGGATCGGTGGAGGCTACCAACTCGACCGCACACCGGAGAACATCACCCTAGGCGAGATCGTCAATCTCATCGATGGCCCATTCGCCCCACTGAGCATCACGCCACCGGACACAGATAAAACCCCACCCGGCCTGCGCCCTGAAGACCAGGGCCTGCACCAGTGCTTCACCGAATTGCAGAAACTCGTCAACCAACAACTCGATTCACACACGCTCAAAGACATTCTCGAGAAGGAGCGACCTAGCAGTGTTTTGGCTTTCGATATTTAGGCGTTTCACGCTGTGGCCGTTCGTGCTGATGCTCGCACTGTGCGCGACCGCGTTCGTGGTCGGTGAGCAGTATCCGATCACCCGCTTCCCGATGTACGACAAGTTCCCCGACCACACGTTCTACGTCTACATCACCGACCGGGAAGGACAACCGATCCCGGTGCACGACCTGACCGGGATCAACACGAGCAAACTAAAGAAACCGTACGACAAGCAGCTGAACAAGGCGCGCAAGGAGCTCAAGAAGCGCAAGCTCGAGTTGAGCATCGCGGAGCGGCGCGAGGCAGGCGAGGATTCACTGCGCAAGCTCTACCAATCCGCACCGCCAGCCGGGCAAGAGAAGCTCAAGGCAATGGCGCCACTGCGGCTGCAGCACGTGTGGATTTTTTCGAAGAACGGGAAATCGGTCGAACAGCCAGCAGAGCCGATCGCGAGCTTCACCCCAGCGGAATGAGGATGCCCAACTTCAGAACTTGGTTTTGCACGCCGCAGTATGCAGCCTACGAGCTGTTCATCATCCGTGGTCTTTTCGCACTGGTGATCTGGGACATCATGCCCGGGGGGATCACGGTTCCGAGCGAACCAAAGCCGGTCGGCCTCGGACATTTGATCGATTTCGGATTCCTCGCAGACCCGCAGGTGCTCGGAGCCTGTCGCTTGCTCTTGGCCGCCTGCCTGCTGCTCTACTCGGCTGGTTTTTTTCTGCAGTTCGCCTTGCCAGTGGTGCTCTTTCTAATCATCAGTGCCGGGACGGTCGGCGCCTCGTATGGGGCGGCGACCCACAGCAAGCAGATCGTCGTCCTCTGCGTGCTGGCGCAGTGTGGATGGTATGTGTTCGCCGCGATCCGCAGGCGCAAAATCGATCTCGCAGCCCACCGATTCGGAGCTTTCGCTGGGATGCAGGCGATCGCCGCCAGCTACGTCATTAGCGCGATCAGCAAGCTGGCTGGCGACGGCAACTGGCTGATCGATTCGGTGAAAAATTTCCAGATCCAAGCGACGAAAAACCGCCAGATGAAATACTACAACTCGCTGAGCGAAGAGACCGCCGAGATAGGTAGTGGCCTGCAAGGTTTCTTGCACGGGATCCTCTCCCCAATTCTTGGGACAGTGGAACACCTGCTACTGACTTCGCCGGCCTGGCGCGGACTACTACTCGGTGGTGGCTTCGCGCTCGAGCTATTCGCATTCCTCGCCCTAGCCGGAAGAAAAATGTCGCTACTCATCGGTGGCTCGCTGATCTTATTTCACCTTTCAGTGTTCGAGATCATGGGCCTAAAGTTCCGCTACAACATCTACCTGCTACTGATTTTTCTGGTCGGCGTCCCCTACTGGGTCGGGCTCGGGGTTAGAAAAGTGAAGCACCGCTGCCTGGCAGGCGCCTAACTCCAATGCCGCTAGGGAAAGCAACGCGCAGCGCCGTAGCGTAGGCGGCACCTTCCCCTAGTGGCATTGGGGCTAGCGGTAAAACTCGAATGGCACGATCATCTCTGAACTCACCGCTCGGCCACCTCGGCGTGCCGGGTTCATCACACCTTTTTTCACGCTCAGTAGGGCTGCCTGATCGAGTTCCGAGTTGCCAGTGCTCTTCACCAGGCGCGCGGACGTGATGCGACCACTCGAACTGATGCTCACACGCACGTGCGCCGTGCCCTCAACTCCAAGCTTGCGCTGCTCATACGGATAGAACGGGGGTGGCCGTTCGCTCCAGCTCGCGTGGACCAACTTCTCGGGCTGGGACTTCGACGCACTAGACCTACGATCAAATAAGCCGCGGCGACCACTTGGTTTCGCCACCGGGATCGCGCGCGCTGGCTCCGGCTCCGGATTGGCAACGAGTTTCGGCTCGGGCTTAGGTTTCAGATTTGGTGGTGTGCGCGGCGGTGAGGCTTTTTTCTTGATCGGTGGACGAGACTCGATTTCCGGTTCGATCTTCTTAACCGGTGGCTTCGGTGAGATCACGGCACTCACCGGTGACGGGGTCGGCGCTACGACAGGATTGGGATCCGGATCAATGATCGTAAGTTCGCTGACGAATGGCTCTGGAGATGGCTCTGGAGGATAATCGGTCAGTTCGGGCAATACCGACTCGGTTGGTCCGATCGGCTCCAGGTCAGGCTCAACCGGAGACGCTTCCCAGACCGGTTCAAAGATAGGTAGCTCCAGATCCTGCCCCACCGCATCCTCGATCATCTTCACCGCACTCGATTCCACCGCGCTCTCGGGCAACAATCGATCGACCAGATTCATCTCGATCCCGACGCCGATCGCGGGTTCCTCGAGTTCGGGAGGCATCACGTGGATGATGGCTCCCACCACCACGTGCGCGGCCAACACCGTGCCGGCTACTCCATAAAAATAAGTCTTCCGGCGTCGGCCGAAAGGTTTCACTTGCGTCAGTTCCATCATTCTCGCGGGTTGCTAGCTGCGGTCACGTCGGTTACGCAGCTTGTCTAATAGCCCCTTGCGCTCAGGAGCCCGATTGGTGGGGATCGCCTTGGGCACTGGCACTGGCACCAGCACTGGCTGCGGGGCGGGCTGCGGTTGCAGCTTCGTTTTCGGCACACTGCGCGAAACAGTCCGTCGCGTCGTGCTCGTCTTCGGTTTTGTCGATTCTGATCTGGTGCTCGAACTTGAACCTGTCGCCTCCGACTTGAGCTCGGGCACCGACGCCGCAGCCGTCTCTTCTTGGGGTGACAACGTCAACTCGCGCGCGGCCTTTTCGGCCTCCAGTTCTCTCGCAATTTCCTCTTCGTCGTGATCGATGATCAGCGCCGACAATTCAGTCGCGGTTGGCCCGATCGGCTCGGTGTCGGGAGCCTCTCCCTGAGGTTGTCCGACCGGATCAAAATTGAGTGGCTCGGACCCTTCAACAAACTCGGGCTCAGCCAGATCCCCTTGCCCGACCTCTGGATCCGGTGGTGTCTCCACTGTCTCGATCAATTCGACTTCACCAGTCTCGATCGCATCGTCGGCCAAGAGGTGTTCAACAATCTGCATCTCCACCCCCACTGCTGGTGGTGCGATCTCATCGAGCGCTGGTGGCATTACGTAAATAATGCCCCCGACGACGACGTGCGCCGCCAATACGAAGCCGGCGACGCCGTAGAAATACGTTTTCCGCCGTTGCCCGAAGGGTCGCAGTCTCGTCAGTGTCACTGGTTCTCGCTCGCCTCCTCTGCTGAAGTCTCTTGCGGGCTCTGCACGTTGTTCCACTGCTCCACGCCAGCAGCGGTCGATGCCCCGACGATTTGCATGTAGCGCTTGTAGGGCAGATTCTCATCACCCTTGAAGTGGACCGACTTCAATCCCCGCTCGTCCATCGCAGCTTTCAGCTTTCCGGTGTAGTCCGAAAGCTCGACCTCCTCGCGGTTGATGTAGATTCTTCCTTCGGCATCGCAGGACACCACCAGCACCTCGTTCTCGTGCACCGCGCTCACCGAACTAGAACTCTTCGGCAGCACCATCGGGATGGCAGGGTTGCTGAAGGTCGTGTTGAGCATGAAGAAGATCAGCAGCAGGAACACGATATCGATCAGCGGGGCCATGTCGATCCCGAGACCTTGTTGTTTTGGCCGGATGAAAAAGCTATCTGTGCGTGCGGACATGATTCAGTTCGGAAATTTCTCTAACAAATGCGTGCGCTTAAAAATGCATCGCTTCGAGCTCAGACTCGGCGAAGCCTGGCTCGGCCGAACCGGAGGGAGCGAAAGTCGTCTTGCCATACCACTCGTCGAGCACCGACACGATGTACTGCATGTCGCGGGCGGTGCGGTCGGCACGCCCTTCGAACCAGTGGTAGGCGGCCAGCGATGGGATAGCGATCACAAGGCCGAAGACGGTGGTCAGCAGCGCCGTCCAGATGCCCCCAGCAAGCGCCGCCGGCCCAGCGGCACCAGCCATCGCGTGGATCTGGGCAAAAGCGACGACCATGCCGGTGACGGTCCCAAGCAGCCCGATCATCGGTGCCAAATGGGCCACCGCCGAAAGCCAGCGCAAGCGTCCTTCGATCCGATCCAACATCACCGATCCCTCACGCCGGATCACATCTTGGCGGACACGTGCATCGTACTCGAGATTGTCCAAGTAGTAGGCACCCGTATAACCGAGCACGTGCTCCTGGTCGCGGCAGAAACGCAGCGCTCCGATCGAATCCTTTTTCTGGATAATAGCTACGAGTTGATCTACAAAGCTCTCTTTGTCGTAGCGGTGGCGGAAAAAGAAGAGTGTCCGCTCGATGATGATAGCGATTGCGGTGACGGAGCAGAGCAGAAGAGGCCACATGAGCCAGCCACCTTTTCCAAAGAGTTGTAGGAGATTGTAGTCCATTACGAAAATTCCAATAAATCGAGAATAAATACGGGTTGTCGAAACTCATTCTTACACCTCAGTTAATAATTCGCAATCCCTGATAATCGGCTAGGCCATAGATAATATTTTTATAAAAATACCTCAGAGAATTCACTGATTTACCAAATATACAGCCACTAAAATTCATGACTCGTGCAATCCCCGAACTCCTCCTCTGTTACTCTCGTAACACTCCCACTTCATGAGCAAGATCACCATTCCCCTACTTATGATCTTCGCTGCTGTCGGCTTTGCCATCATGGCGAAATTGGATCATGGCAACAACGCGGAGAAGAAGGAGCGCTGGCCGGAAAGAATCGCCCCAGCCCAAAGAAATCCGCCACCTCCCCCAGTCGAGCCCCTGCAGCTCGAAGCCCAACTTAGCAATGCCGATTTCGAACGCCTGACAAATCGTGAGCTGATCAACATCCGTCTGCTCCCGCTCAACGACAATGCGCACCCGATCTCGTTCCTCTGGCCAACGGGCGAAGACGACACGCCCGCCCATCCTGAGTTACTCGAGTTCGCAGAACGCGTGACTTTCGAAGGGTGGAAGAGTCACATCGACGACGAATTCGGTTTCTACTACCCCGACTTTCCCGGCGTGCGGGTCGAGTCCGTCGGCACCACCGACCCCATCCCAGTGCTCGCGCCAGCGATGTTGCCGCCAGAAAATAACGTGGCAAAAAAGTACCGCATCACCGCTGGCGACACTGGCAGCCTGTGCGTGATCTCGATCGCGCATACGACGGAGTTCGATGACGCCGAGCGCGCGCCTTTCCCTGAGGTATTTCACCGTTATGTGCAAAGCGGAGGTGGCCTCCTGCGGACTTCCTTCACTGCCGATGGGCTAGTGCGCCGAGCCGAGCTCCTCGGTCAGGGCATCCGCATCTCACTACTCGACTGGCCACACCTAGCGGTGCACCAGGACATCTACCTACGCATCGCTGCCGGTCTGCGCCTCCCCCGCCCACACGGGAAATGGATCGAGTTTAAGAATGCCGCCATCCAGCGATACGGACTCGAGGGCAAACTCGGGTTTCTCAATCACGGCATCACCGAGGGTGAGATCATCTCCAACCTCGGACAGCCGGTCGCGCGCGATCCCGAACGCGGAACCCTCCAGTATTTCCGCTCTAGCAGAGACAAAAATATTTTCTACACGCTACCAATGCGTGGTGGTCTGTTCGCGGGTTTTGATGAAAATTGGAGGAAGATCTCTCGAACGATCCCAGTCGAGGGATCGCTCCGGTGGATGTGTGAGAAGACCGACTACTGCGCAGGTCCAGCTGGCGGTATCGGCTACGATCTCGGCGCCCTTACCAATGCCGACGTGCAGAACATTTTCGATCGGATCGTCGAATTGGCACCGTCCGCCGGAGCAGACGATTGGGCGACGATCAGCCAGACAGTCTACAACCTCTCGCAACACGGCTTGCGCGACCAACGCCTGATCGATATCGCGCGCGTCAAACTCGAATCGAAAGCGTTCGACCCGGTGCACGGCCTGCTCGCGCTAGAGGCCTGCGGATCTGATTTGGCAAAGGCCGCGATCGCTGAACACATCACCCGCGAGTTCGCCTCCGCTAAGATCTCGACAGAGACACTCGACCACTACTACACGTTAATAGCCTTCCTTGGGAAACCTCACCCTGCCAGCGTGCAGCTGATAGATCGAGCGCTGCGTCACGAGTCCGGTCGGGTTCGCGAACTCGGCTTCAAATACTGCTCTTGGCTCCCGGAAAAATTCGCCCTCCCGCATCTCGAGGCCGGCCTCCACGACCCGTCCACCGAAGTGCGTCGCCGCTGCGCCAGCGCGTTCGCAAACAGTCATGGCGATCCGGAACGACATGCAGAGATGCTCAACATCTGCCTGACCCAAGAGACTGACGAAGAGGTGAAGCTCCTGCTCCAAGAAGCCCTGCAGCGCTTTGCCGCGAAAGCCGGTACCTAGGGCCGGACATTCAGAGAGCCTTACCGTTCCGATCTTCAGAAGAAATCTGCGGCAGAATGTCCAGATAAGCCGTTTCTTTTCGTTATTGATTAAAATGCGTTCTTGCAGGACATTGGCAACCCGCCACGACCTGCTGAAACCACGCAATCCACTGGCCGAATCAGAACAAAATCGGCACAAGCCAACACCAAAACAACAACAACAACATCATCATGAGAACCATCCTCTGCACCCTTTTCATCAGCGCCCTCGCACTTGTTGCGGCCAGCGCCCAAGACCTCAAGGTCGGCATCGTCGACATGACCCGCGTCTTCCAAGAGTATCACAAGACCAAAGACGCCGAGAAGAAAGTCAACGACGGCAAGGCGATCGCCAAGAAGGAACTCGACGAGCGCAACGCACGCTACAAGCAGCTCATCGAGAAGTATCAGAACTACGTCGAGGAAATGAAAGAAACGGGCATAAGCGAGGAACTCCGTGCGCAGAAGCAGCAGGATGCCACCGACGTTGCCTCCGAGGCTCGTAGCCTCGAGCGCGAGAAGAAAGAATTCGCCGAGCGCCGCCAACGCCAGCTCCTCGAGCAGGTCGAGCGCATGCGCAAGGCGATCCTCGAAGAGATCCGCGAACTCGTTCAGGACATGGCCAAGGAGCAAAACTACGACCTCGTGTTCGACAAGTCAGGCCTCGGTAGCCGCGGCATCCCGTTCCTCCTCCACTCGAAGGACGGCGTCGACTTCAGCGATGGCGTGATCAAGAAGCTCAACGCGAACGCACCTGCTGACGCCTCCGCGCCGAAGTAGGCATCCCCCTTCCAAAACTTCCAAGTCTTTGGAAATCCAAATCTCTGAACTCGCCGCGCTGGTCGATGGAACCCCCATCGATCCGGCCGGCGAGTTCTCTGTTTTAAAAATCACTGGTTTCGCGTCGCTGCTCGACGCCTGCCCCGGTGACCTCGCGTTCTTCAACAACGACCGCTACCTAGACGACCTCAAGGCGACGGCGGCGAGCGCCGTCCTAGTAGGCAATGATTTCGACGTCGAACTCCCCGGCGTCCTCACGATCAAAGTCGAGAGCCCGTCGTTCGCCTTCGCGAAGGCAGTGGAAAAACATGCCTCCCGGCCACGGGCATTCAAGCCCGGCGTCCACGCCAGCGCTGTCGTCGAGGACGGCGTCAATTTCGATCCGGCGAAGGTATCGATCGGCCCCAACGTCACGATCGAGACGGGTACCAGCATCGGCGACGGCAGCGAGATCCGCGCGGGTACATTCATCGGCGAGAACTCCACCATCGGCCAGGACTGCCGCATTTTTCCAAACGTTACTATCTACCACGGCAGCGTGCTGGGTGACCGGGTAGCCATCCACGCCAACACGGCCATCGGCTCCGACGGATTCGGCTATGAGACTGCCGGCGGGAGCCACACCAAAATCGAACAGGTCGGCATCGTCCAGATCGATGATGACTGCGAGATCGGTGCGGCCGTGACCATCGACCGAGCACGCTTCGGCCGCACCTGGATCGGCGCTGGGACCAAGATCGACAACAACTGCCAGATCGGGCACAACGTCGTCATGGGCAAAAACTGCATCATCGTCGCCGCCGCAGCTATCGCCGGCAGTGCCATCATCGGCGACCGAGTCACCATGGCGGCTCAGATCGGGATCGCAGGGCACATTAAAATCGGCGCCGATGCAATCCTAGCGGCTCGCGCTGGCGTGACTAAGAGCTTGCCTGGAAAAGCCGTCTATATGGGTTTCCCCGCGCGGCCGATGAAGGAAGCCAAACGCGAGTTGGTCTACCCCCGGCGCATCCCAGAGATCCTCAAACGCCTCAAGGCGCTGGAGAGCGAGCGCGGATCCGAGTCGTAGCACGGGGTTGCAGTCCTGAGCAATGAGCAGATAACTCCTGCGATCGCAGCTACCCACGGAGTGCAACTGCGCGCTACGTCGGAGCCGCCTCATCCGGCTCGGCAGCTTCCTCGACTTTCTTTCCCGTAGCCAACACCATCGCCACCAACAACACGCTCGCAATCATCCCACCCGGCACGACAACCGGTCCCCACTGACCGGTGTATTGGAACAGCATCAGACTGCTGATCACAAACAAGATCAGCAGCACGATCCACCACATCATCACCCCGCCCTTGCCCCGCACCCGCAGAATCAGCAAGCCGAGCGCAGCCAACCCCGCCCAGATGCCGACCTCGACAACACGCGGCACTTTCTGAATGAAGCGCTTCGCCTGGATCGTCGCGATCGCCATCGCGAACAGCTCCGCCCGCGAGATCTTCTCGCGCGACTTCGGTAAATCGATCGTCCGCGCCACCTCATCATCCGCCCCGAGGATCACGATCCGGCTTAGTAGTGATTCTTTTTGTGGTTCGGTTAGCTGATCGCGGATATCCTCCGCCCCCATCAGGATCAGGATCTCCGCATTGTGCTTCGAAATGGCATCACGGATCCCAGTGTGCACGCTCAGCCGCCCGCCCGAGTCGATCGGGATCTCGAGTTCACCTTCGCCCGCCCCGATACGGATCACCTTGTCCTCCAGAGATACGGAGACCTGATCGAGCCCGACGCCCGACTCCTTCACGATCGCCATGAGCACGAATGAAGCCACCACGCGTTGACCATTACGCGCCATCAGCGGCAGCGAGAACGAGTCGCGTTTCCGCTCAGCGCCAGCCTCCCCTAGGTCGATGCGCGTGAACCCGAGGCTCGGGCTGATTGCGGTCAGGGCGGGCTCCGGAAGTGCCGCGACGCGCGTGAACTCGGGGATCTTCGATCGATCCCCGTCCACCTTCTCCAGTTGCGGGAACAAGCTCATCGTCGTCGCCTTCATCACCCCCGCAGAGGGATCCAGCATCAGTTCGGCACCCAGCAGCACCTGGTTCTCATCTAGCCGCAGCAACACGCTGCGCATGCTGCTCAACAAAATGTCGTCCACACCGTCGCGCCACCCCAAGACCGGGGTTACCGCGATCACGCGCGGGTCAGTTTTCGCGAGGTTGTCGACCAAGATCGAATAGTCGACCGGTCCGAGTGGCCAGCTGTCGAACACTCGCTCGCCGGGATCATCGATCGCCAAGAATGTCACTGATGGTTCGAGGATCTCAGCTTCACTGTTCGCCATCAACCAAGAGCGATATTGCCGGTCGACGTCCTCGAATCCCCCGCGGCGCTCCTCCTTGTCCAAAAAAAACGCCAGCGCCCCAGCGATGACAAGAAAGATGATAGCTTTGGGGAGAAATGGCATACGTGGGACAGATTCCCGGCGCGAAGCGGGCAGAGAACATAAGAGGTGGTCGACAAAATGCTCTCACATCGACTCCAACGCAAGCGACCCGCTTGCGAATTCTGCTCGAGGGCGTACATTTATCTTCCTCTCTCCTAATGACTCGGTTCCAGTCCACCCTCAGGCGCTTTCTCTGCCTAGCAAGCGCTCTGCTCATCTCGCTCCCGCCTGCACAGGCGATCGATGCTAGCGACATGGATCCGCACCTTCCGGACACTGTGATCCTCGCCGCCATGCGTTTCCGCGCCTTCGCCCGCAAGGTCGACGATCAGAAAGAGTGGGACAAGAAGCATAGCGAGCTGATGATCCTACTGAAAGCCGAGCTGGAAAAGGCAAGTCTCAACGACAATCGCGCTGCCACCGCCCTGCGCACCCTCATCTCCGACCTCAAAGACGCCAAATATTTCCCACAAAAAAAACCAGCCAAAGAACAAAAGGGCGAATACCCGGTTCTCCCGAATGGCACCCGTGTGATGGTGAAGGAGAGCTTTCACATCAACAAGGCAGAGTCGCGTGTGCTCACCTACCCCTTTGAAGTAAAATCCGTCCCGGCCATGATCACCATCGGGATAGGCGGCGGCAGCGACGACTCCAATGATCGCGGGCTGCACTACCTGCTGATCGACCCCGTCGGCCGTGTCATCAAACGTGGCTTCAGCGATGTCGACGAATATGTCTGGTTCGAGCACCAGTGCACGCGCGGCGGCAAGTGGCGAGTGATCATCGAAGATCTCGATACAGATCTGCGTTCGAAAAAAAGCCCTGGCAACCGCGGTGCCATCGAGGTTCTGGTCAAGGCGGAGTAACAAGAGGATCGTCGAGCAAGCGCCGACGCATGGCCAGCGCCCAGCATCGGTCTGTTGCCGCAACTCCGATTTAAAAATTTAAAATTCGAAGCAGCGTCAACAGACGAGGCGGCCGCTCACTCTTGAGTCTTACCGGAATCCGTCCGCTCGCGCACCGCAGCACTCCACGCTTTGCCATTCTCCATCGGCGTCTCTTCCGCCCTAGCATTTATCAGAGAGATCTCGCGCAGTGCCTGCAGCCCGTCTGGCGCATCGATCAGTCCGATCTCCACCCCAAGCCCGTCTGCGAAACCCGGGAACACGAGCCGGAAATCATAGCGTCGCGGGCGATTCTCCAACTCCGTCGCGTGCACCAGCACGTTCGAAGTACAGGTGTTGGTCACCGTGTGGTAAAATTGCGGCTTCTCCGTCAGTTCGTTTGTCTGCGCCACCATGCTCTCCAACAACCCCCGCGCCGAGGCGTGATCGGCGATCATCGGATGCAGATATACCGGGTGCTTCTGGAACACCGCGCGCTTACCGACCACATCACGCTCATCCCCGAAAACATAGATCACCTCATACATCCGGTAGAGCCCGCCGACCGGTGAATATGGCTCCCCGGTCTCGCGACGCGCCTCCACAGAAACCGCTAGATACTCGCCATCGGAGAAACCGAAACTAACAAACACGTGCGCCAACCCACGCCACGCCGAGAACGGCACCACCAGAAAATCAACCGACTGCAGCTGCGAGAGATCGAATACCTTCTCTTTGAACTCCACCTCGTAGTCTTCAAGCGAACGGTAGACGGTGTGGCGATAGTTCTCGACCGTCATGAGATCGCCATCGATCTCCACCCGGGTCAGCCTCGCCTGCTCGTCGACCCAGTTGCCATTCAGTTTCGGGCGCCGTGCCAAAACCATCAGTGTGCACAGCACCATCGGGGCGACGCCGACCAGCCACTTCTGCCACCAAAGGAGTTGGGGGTTGAACAAAAGGTAGAGCGAGATACAACCAACCAGCAAACCGGCTGGCCACTTCGCCCAGCGCGGAATCCAAGACAGCCTCACGATCCCAAAAATTCCCCATGGCCAAGCCAGCAACAGCAGGATTAGCGGCAACACGAACGGGAACTGCCGCGGCGCCCAGCTACGCGCACGGCCGCTCACAGACCGAATCCCTTAACCCGCTCCAACGCGTCTGTCATCAGCGTGCGCGCGGCTCCCGTCACCTCGTTCAACTTCCTGAACGCCGCCGAATCCACCGACTGCTCTGCAATGTAGTCGAGGCCAAAATCCATTAACCACTCAGGCTCCGCCAACAAGGTCACCATCGACTCGTCTCCCTTCGACAAGTCGGCGATCCTCTCATCGATCAGGCCTGGCAGCAGGCCGCTTGCCCCAGTGTATTTCTCGCGCCAAGCCTCCAGCCGCGCCTTCGCTTCGACGAATTGCTGCTTCGAAATCTCTTCCTCTGCACGCAAGAAAGCGATCGCCGGATCCCCTGGTGCCATTTCCTCAGCCAGTTCCAATTGCGTACGCGCCATGCGTGGCTCCCCCGCCGAAATCGCGGCCGCCGCGGCCCCGAGGTAGATCGCCTTACGAACCTCCGGATCCAAATTTTTCGCGCTCCCAAGGTTCGCCTCACGCAGATCGCGGAGCCCATGCTGCTTCAGCCCGTGCATGAAATAAGTCACACCACGGACGACATGAAATCCCGATCGGCCGCCAGCGGTCTTGAACCCGTCCTCGTCGATCAGGTCCAACTCGCACAGCGCCGGCGTGCGCATCAGGTGCACCAACTGACCGGTCGCCACCACCAGACCGACCTCCGCCGGCGGATCTGCAGCCAGTGCCTTCAACTCCCCGGCCTCACCACCCGCCGCAGCAATAACCTCGCGCACCTCTGCGGGTAAATTCTGCAACATTGGGTGCGCCTCTTGCCCCTCGACGGCACCGATCAGCCCGAGCGCCCCGCGGATGACTCCCTTGCGCGTGCCGCGGTAAGTCTTCGCCTTCCAGCCCTTGCGGATTTTTTCCAGCTGCCTCTCCTCGACCGCCAGCTCCTCCAAAACCAAAGGATCCAGCACTTCGACCTCCGGCGCAGCCGGTTCAGGTTTTTTCTTACAAGCCCCCGAACCAACGACGACACACGCCAGCAACAGGCTGCGCACGATCCTCAGGCTGCTCGAAAATTTCATCGGCGATGATCGATTAGCCCACTCCAGGGATCCCCAAGCCCTCGAGCCCGCCAGCGACTTCGCCCATCGCAACCTCACTCTTCGCCTTGCCGTCCTTGAGTGCCTGCTGAACCCCAGCGAGAACCAGATCCTCTAACATTTCCACATCCTCGGGGTCGACGACCGAAGGGTCGATCTTCAGCGATAGCACCTCACCGGCGCAAGACGCACGCACCA
>JBLHKE010000088.1:0-15792 GCA_047619485.1 Verrucomicrobiales bacterium
CCGCTAGGCCACCCGCGCCAAAGCCCCAAGATCGCAACATCACCGCGATCCCGGCCACCGCCGCTAGGCCGGCGAGCAGCGAGGGCAAGCGCAGCGCTAGCTCGTTGAACTCGGAGCGCTCTGCACCAGAAATTTTCCGCCAGGCGCTGAGGCTCGCGCGTGCCGCCACCGTCATCGGCGGGTGGTTGGTGGGCTTGCGGTAATAGTAGACCCCTTTCTCCAATGAGGCTTCGCGGAAGCGCAGTTCGCCGCCCTTCTTCTTGTCTGGCCGGAACTCGCCAGACATCGTGTGCTTCACATTCCAGATCTCATCCCACCACAAGCTTCCCTCGGCGAGGTTCTTGCGCAGGCCACCTGCCAGCACCACGGCGACCACGATCCCGCTCCAGAAAACCCCGTTCGGCAGGCGCCCCTCGCGCAGCGGCAACACCCGCGTCGCCGGCAGGGGCTTCCCCCAGAAACGACGCAGCCACAGCACCACCACACCGAGGATGAGATTGATGATCGATGCATAGAACAAGCCAGCTGCCAAGTGGTGTTTCAACTCGAGCTTCTTCCCCTCCGACCTCAGCTCGGCGATCTCCTCCTTGAACGTCCACGGCCTATCGCCAGAGATCAGGTAGGCAACCGACAGCGCCATCAGCAGGTAGACGAGCACACGCAACACCGCCGCCCCCCGTCCTTGTCCGGGAGCACGCCATGAGGTCATCCACCGATCAAAGAAATGCACGGCCAATTCTCGGCCATCTCACGCATAGTTTCCAACCACTTTTTCACCACAAATACACGCCGGGTAAAAAATTTTCGTCGACTCGATTTGAAAGTCACACTCGGTGTTTTCAGTTTATTTCACCCCACGGTAGCTCGCCTCGCGCCCCGGCTGGGTCAGCCAGTAGTCGTGCAGGTAAAGCTTGCGGTTGTAGCCCTGCCAGTAGGTGGACTCGGTCCAATGCGGCGTGTCCTCGAGCGATTCCTCCCACTGGTTCAACTTCCCCCACAGGCGCGCGACCACCTCGGGCTCGGTGGCGTAGAGGTTCTCCAGTTCGGAGATGTCCTTACTGAGATCGTAGAGCGCCGGCGGCGTGTGGACGTTCAAGAGAAGTTTCCACTTCCCCTCGCGCACCGCCTGGCCGCGCATCACCATCCGCCAGAAGAGCGTCTCGTGCGGTGGTCCTTGCTTCTCGCCGCGCAGGTAAGGCAGCAGGTCGAACCCGTCCCAGTTCACCACTTTGCCCTTACCCTTCTTCGTGACGCGTTCGGGCATCTCCGCGCCCGCCGCCGCCATGAAGGTCGGCAGCAAGTCGAGCGAGGTGAATGGCTGTTTGAAAACTTTCCCACCAGACAGCCCGCCTGCCGGCCAGTGCCAGATGAAGGGCACGCGGATGCCGCCCTCGAGGAAACTCCCCTTCATCCCACGCAGTGGCGCATTGCAGGCGTGCGACGCCGTTACGCTGCCACCGTTGTCGCTGAAAAATACCACCAGCGTGTCTTGCAGTTGTTGTGTTTCTGTTAGGGTTGCGAGGACTTTGCCGACGTTCTGATCCATGCACCACTGCATGGCGGCGTACGCGCGGCGGCGCTGATCGGGGATGTGCGCAAAGCGCTCCAGGTCCTCCTGCTTGGCCTGCATCGGCGTGTGTGGGGTGTTGTAACTGAGGAAGAGAAACCACGGCTCGGCGTGTTCCTCACGCATGAAATCCGTCGCCTCCAGTGTGAACCAGTCGGTCAGGTAGGGAGTGCGTATCTTACTTACCTTCAGCTTATTACGCATCAACTGGTGCTTTTCAGGCGTGGGGAAATACTGGTGGCTGCCGCCGTGCATGCCGAAGAAAAAGTCGAAGCCGCGCGCGTTCGGCAGCATCTCTGAGATCGAGTCGCCGACGTGCCATTTGCCGACGATCCCCGTCCGGTAACCCGCCGATTTCAGGTGGTCGGCGATCGTTTTTTGCCCCTTCGGGATGCCGAGCCGCTCCGGGAAGGTAGGAAAATTGCGGTTTAGGTTGTGCTCAAATCCGAAGCGCTGCTGGTAGCGTCCGGTGAGCAGGCCCGCACGCGATGGGGCACACACATTGCCCGACACGTAACCATCCGTGCAGCGCACCCCGCCCGCCGCGAGCTTGTCCAGCACTGGCGTCTCAATCTGTTTCGAGCCGTAGCAACCGAGGTCGCCGTAACCCATGTCATCCGCCAGGATGATCAACAGGTTTGGCTTCGCCCAAGAGCTGGTGGCGAACGCGAGGGCGATGGCGAAGATTGGCAATACATACAGGATCATCCCCCAGCCTAGCAGCGTGCGGAAAACCATCGCAACCTATCGTTTTACCCCCCATCCTAGTGGTCGACCATGAACCTCCTCTACCCACGTATCCGCAGGGGCTCGCTCAAGAGTTTGATCAAGACCGCCATCATCGGTGCTCTGATCGCTGGTGGTTACGGCATCGTCCACGACCAGATTACCTACGCAATCTCGCCGGAATACTTCACCCAGTTCAAGTTTGAGCAGTTCAGCTATGCGGACCTCGGTCTCGGCGATCGCCTGTTCGTCGTTACCATCGGCTTTCTCGCGACCTGGTGGGTCGGTTTTTTCGCCGGCTGGTTCCTCTGGCGACTTGGGGTCGACCCGGAGGGGAACCCTACGAGTTCACGCACCATCATCCGCCGCTTCACCTGGATCATCGCTAGCGGGATCGGCTGTGGGTTTATCGGGTTCTGCTATGCGCGTATCCGGATCAAGACCGATTCTTTCGACGACTGGCTGGCTTACACGGAGATGAAAGGCGTCGAAGACCATGCGGCCTTCATGACAGTCGGCCAGATTCACAACTTCGGTTACCTCGGCGCGCTCCTCGGCCTCATCCTCGCGAGCATCGTGATGTGGCGCGCTAGAAAAACCTGAAAGAATTCCCCCGACGAGGAGTATTTCTCTTCATGAGATACCTCACCACCGCCGCGCTGGTCTACATCGCCTGCTTTAAAATCGCCTCGTTTCAGGAGGTGGTGGCGGACACGGAGACGGCAAAGACATCGAGCATGTCAGTAGTGGATGATTGCCGCTGAAGGCACTGAAGGTTTTCCGCCGTGCAGGCTCGGGCTTTGGGGAGTTAAGGTTGAAGTCAAAGTTCCCGATTCTTCGAACCGGGCTGCGGAGCAACTGCGAGAGGTTCGCGATTGACTCCCAACAGCCTGAACCACATCACCGCGATCCGCCGCTACGACAGACCCGGGATCTCCACCGCTTGGGTGCGGCGTTCCTCTTCGATCGACGCAAGGAATTCCGGGCAACAACCAAGCAGCGCAAACTCGCGAGGAACACGAGCCAGAAGGTGGTCATGGCCAGCAAGCGTTATTTTCGCGCCACCTTCGACAGGCTGAAGGTGATGTTGACGCGCTTAGGCACACAGAAGTGCACGATGATCAGCAACAAGAGGTTAACGAGGATAATTTGCGACGGATGACAAGCACCAAGGGGTTGTCAGGAAATAAGTCATACAAAGATGCGCAGGAATTTTAACCAGCACCAAGGCAGATTTCAGCGATGATAGCGGGCTATTTGAGTTGAAAGCTAACGCGGGTGATGGCCAAAATAACCAGCAGATTGTAGGAGTTATTTACTGACAAGCCCAAGTTACCTGCGCGAACTAACCGCGGACGTCGTCGCCCTTCTGGTATTCCCCGAGCACGCGCTTGCCCTCATCAAACTGCTCGTCTGGCACGACGAGCCGGATCGAGTTTTTAAACGCTCCGATACTATCGCCGAGGGAGGAATCCTCGAACACAGTGGCATCGATGCCGGCGTTCTGGAGAAAAGCGGCGCAAAGATTGGCTTCCGCCGAGGTTAGGAATCGTTCGAGTGTTTTCATGATAGTTCTAGGGTTTGGTGATCAGGTAGAGGTGCTCGGCACCACGGATGATGATGTCTTTGCCGACCAGTGCCGGCGTCGCGTCGACTGGTTCGCCGAGGCGGTTGGTGGCCAGCACCTCGAGATCCTCGCCGTCTTTGATCACGGTGATGTTGCCATCGCGGCTGGTGATGTAGACTCGCCCGGCAGCAGCGATCGGTGAGGCGTAGAGCTCGCGCACCCCGTCGACACGTTCTTTTTCGTAGTGCGCCGCGCCCGTTTTCGCGTCAACACAGGTGAGGATGCCGCTCTTACGCGCCGTGTAGTAGACGCGGCCGTCGCTCAGTAACAGGGAGGCGATGTCTGGGGTGGCGTCTTGTTTTTCCCAGATGACGGCACCAGTGCCTTTGAGATTGCCGTTCGCGCCGTCGAGCTTGAAAGCGCCCAGATATGCCCCGCGGAAGCCGCTGCCGACGTAGGCCACGCCGTCGGCGAACACCGCCGAGGCCACCGGGCGTTGCGTCTGTCCTGGGCAGCGCCAGATCTCCTTGCCAGAGTCAAAATCGTAGCCCATGGCAAAGTTTTCCCCACTGGTGATGACCTGCTTTTTCCCGCCGTGATCGACCACCAGTGGCGTGTCCCAAGACGTGGGCTCATCGCGCAGCACTTCCCAGCGGTTCTCACCGGTCTGGCTGTTGATGGCGATGAGTTTCGATTGACCCTCTTGATCCCACGGCATGATGACCGTCTCACCATGGACGGTCGGGCTGCTGCCTTCGCCGAAACCGTTGCGCGTGCGCATCTTGCCAAAATCCGTCCGGCTCCACAACAGCTTGCCGTCGAAGTCGTAAGCGAACAGCCCGCGCGAACCGAAGGAAGCGAACACGGATTTGCCGTCGGTCATCGGCGACGCCGAGGCGTAGCCGTGATGGTCGTGGTGCCCCTCGTGCGGCACCGTCTCGGCTGCGACGCTCTCCCAGAGAACCTTGCCATTGGCGCGGTCGATGCAGAAGAGGGTGAATTTTTGGGAGTTACGCGGGTTCTTCGCCTCGACCGGCCCGACGGCGGACGTGACAAAGATCCGGTTCTCCCAAACGACCGGTGATGACGAACCGTGCCCGGGGATCACCGTCTTCCACTTTACGTTTTTCTTCGCGTCCCAGTGCATCGGCGGCTCCGCCGTTGTGGAAGTGCCATTGCCGGTCGGACCACGCCAGTGTGCCCACTGATGATCAATTTCGGCCGCATCGGCAGGGGAGACGAGGATGAGAGAGAGTAGAGCGAGACAGAATTTCATGCGAAGAAAGTGTCGCGTGCCTAGGCGCGACAAGCAAGTCCGAGCGAGCCGGGAAATACCGGGCACTAACTTGATCCCTCCCCGCCATGCCACAACATCGCAAGCACCCTCAGTGGAGAGGGCTCGTCGGTAGCGCTTGCATCGAGACGAACAGCGTGAGCGATCCCGAGAATAGCGACTCTCGCATGCGCCCGGATAAACTCCCTAGCTTTGTCTGAGGTGATCGCCAAAATGGAGTCCCCCAACTCGCCCGAGAGCGTTTCAACTGGTAGTTCAGGCCAATCGCTGCATGGGTTTCGCTGTGTCTTGGTGAGTCGGGCGATGATTTTGCTGAACATGGATTTGATGGATGCCGGGATCGTATCGTGGGAGACCAGTTCGGAGAACTCATGCAACTCATCGGCTCGGATTAAAGACCAGTCTCGTACTTCTGACACAATGCGAGAAACCGGTCGACGACCGCAAGCTCTGCCTCTGTGAGTTCACCGAAATGGATTCGAATCTCACAAGCAAAACAGACCGCATCCCACCCGTAATCTGGGAAGTCACTGAGGTAGTGCGACATGTAGGCAGGCAGGTAGAATCGACAGCCGGGTGGATCTGAGAAATTGAAATACTCTTGGTAGGTAGCCGTTTTCTCTTCGGCTACTTCCCGCCAATCGGTTTCCGGATCTTCCTTCGCAAGCTCTGCCGCACGCTCCTCAGAAACAGTCCACTCATCATCGAGCGCCCGACCAACCCTGAGCGTGATCTTCGGCGGTGGGATATTGACGAAGGTTCCGTCAATAACTTTACGCAATTCATCAGCCTCACGCTGGCCGGCCTCGGCATGTTCGATGCGCGCGATTTCGCTCGGGTCGAAGCCGCGCTCCCTTGCTTCTGATGATGAGATACGCATGGGTTGGTTTCTGCGAGCGACGGATGCGAGGTTAGATGAGCCGATTGCGGGAAGGATGTCAGAGGGAGAAGTAACCGGAGCTTCTACCTTCTGCTCCTACTTAAACTCCCACTATGTGAGGCTTTTGACTCTTCATCACCATCTTGGCTAAAATCGATCCCTAATAACATTACTCTAAAGCCTGCGTTAGCGGCATATCAGGAAAATCGGGTAGTCGATCGCCTCGACCAGTTCGCGCAGCATCGCCCGGCCAGTCAGCTTCGGGCAGGCACTGAAGATCAGCGTGCCGCAGGACGTGTTTTCTAACAGAGCCAGAAAATGTGCCAGATCGAGGCTGTTAACGATTTTCACCTGCGCCTTGCGCCCTTCCATCTCCAAAAACTCCGTCACCCGCGCGACCTGTCGCCGCGCGTTGATGAGCGATTCGGCAACCACCACAAACAGCAGTTCCTCGGTGCACGACTCGTCGGCCAGATCCAGCGCGACCGGCAGCCGGTTGGCGCTGAAATGCTCGTCGTCCAAGACAATCACCGCCTTGCCCGCTCGGAACACGCACACTTCTCCCTGCATCAACAGGATCGACGGCGAAGCTTCGGCACTACCGACCCGACCTAGTATCGAAGTGGCTCCTACACCGCCGCCGAGCGCTTTCAACAACTGCCCGATCACCGACCCGCGCACCACCTCGAACGAACAGCGCACCTGCGCTCTCTCGGCCGCCAGTGACACCGCCCTCTGCGCTCTCTCGGCCATCTGCTTGAACAATCGCCCGATCACCTCCGGGTCCAGGTTGCGCGACTTCGCGGAACGTCGCCCGATCTCGTACGAGTGCGGCAGGCGCGCCAGCCGCAGCAAATTGTCATCCTCGACGAACAGCCCGACCAGCTCAGCGTCTAGCCGCGCCGCCATCTCGGCGGCCTCCTCGAGGCCGCGCAGACTCCCCGGCGACGAGTCCAGCCCTATCAGAATCCGTCTGCGATCGCGGCTCATTTCCCGTCCTCCTCGTCCGTCGCTTTGTTCGCACTCTTGCCGTTGCCATTGGTGTCCTCTTTTTTAGCGAACTCCTCGAGCCGCTGTTCGACTTTCGCGAACACGGAGTCTTTCGAGAACTTGCCGCTTTTCAAGCGCCGCCCAGCGGATACGCCAGTGAGGATCGCGATCCCCTCCTCGATGGTGCGCACCGGGTAGACGTGGAATTTACCAGCCTTGACGGCATCGACCACCTCCTGCCGCAACATCAGGTCAGCGACGTTCGCCTGCGGGATCAACACGCCGTTGGCCTTCACCAGCCCGTTCGTCTTGCAGGTCGCAAAGAAACCCTCGATCTTCTCGTTCACGCCACCAATCGCCTGGATCTCGCCGAATTGGTTCACCGATCCGGTCACCGCCAGCGCCTGCTTGATCGGCAATTCGGAGATCGCCGAGAGGATCGCATACAGCTCGGTGGACGACGCGCTATCGCCATCGATCCCACCGTAGCTCTGTTCGAAAACGATGCTCGCCGAGAGCGACAGCGCCTTCGTCGGGGTGAATTGCGCGTTGAGGTAGCTGCTTAGAATCAGCACGCCCTTCGAGTGCAATTTCCCGCCGAGATGCACTTCACGCTCGATGTCCATCACCCGCCCGCTACCCGCGCTGACGCGCGAGGTGATGCGGTTCGGCTGTCCGAAACCGGTGCCGCCCACGGTGTAGACCGACAGCGCATTGATCTGCCCAACGCGCTCACCCTTGGTATCAATCATCACCGTGCCGTCCTCGACACGCTCGCGCATGCGCTCCGCGAAACGCCCGTTGCGGTGCTCTTGGGCAGACAGCGCAAGGTCGATGTGCTCGGCCTTGATGAGCTTCGCCTGCTTCTCCCCAGCGTGGTAGTTCGCCTCCTTCGCAAGATCGGCGATGTGCATCATCTGCACCGAGAGTTTGCGAGAGTCGCCTGCCTGCCGCGAACCGAACTCGATCAACCGGCAAACGCCCGAGCGATCGAATGGCCGCAATCCATCGCGCCGTGCCACGGTCGCGATCATCCGCGCGTATTTCTTCGTCGTCGCTGCGGTGCGCGGCACACTCTCCTCGAAGTCCGCAACCACCTTGAACAGCTCCGAGAAGTCCGTGTCGTGCTGGCGCAGCGCGTAATACAACTGCCGCTCGCCCACCAGGATCACTTTGACCGTGAGCGGGATCGGCTGTGGCTCCAGTGAAACAGTCGACACCATGCTCAGGTAGCGGCCGAGCGGCTCGGTGTGGACGTGGTTGCTACGCAGCGCGCGTTTCAGACCGTCCCACGCGGATGGCTGGCGCAGCAACTCACCGGCGTCGATGATCAGGTAACCACCGTTCGCCTCGTGCAATGCGCCAGCTTTGATGAGGGTAAAATTGGTCACCAGGTTGCCCATCTCGACCACGTGTTCAATGCTCCCGACTAGGTTCTCGAAAGTAGGGTTGTCGCAATAGACAACCGGGCTCTGGGCGGTGTTCTTGTGGTCGATCAGGCGATTCACGAGGTAGCGATCGACGATCGCCCTCAGCTGGTCCTCCGGTGACGAACCGCCCAACATCATCGCGCCCTGCGGTGCCTCCTGCATCGTCGGCCGGAACGCGTCGCATGAATCCACCACGTCATCCTGCACCTGCTTGAGGTAGTCGATGACGAACGGGAACTCCGCGTAAGCCTTCATCATTTCTACGAACAGCTCAGCGACCAGTTCCTCCGCCAGTTTCTCGTTCAGCGCACGCAGCTTGCGGTGCATCTCGCGCCGCACCTTGGACGACTGCTGGATCAGCTTCTCGATCTCGTCGTGGAAACCCTTCATGATCGTTGTCAGGTTCGCCTGGATCTCCTCGCTCAGCTTCTCGAACTCCTCTGGCTGCATCACCTCGCCATCTTTCATCGGTGAGATCGCCACCCCGGATGGCGTGCGCATCAGCGCGATGTCGCGTTTGCGTGCGCGCACCTGCAAGTCATCGAAAGGTTTCTGTTCCTTCTCGCTGTATTCGGCCTCGATCTCATTTTGCTGAGACTGGAATTCGTCGCTCTCGAACGCGGACGGGATGCTGGTGATCAGATCGACGACGAGGTTCTCCATCGAGTTCTCAAATTCGCGCCCAGTGCCCTGTGGCAATCGCAGTGCCAGCGGCTTGTAGGGATCCTCGAAATTATGCACATAGCACCAGTCGTAGACACCATCGATCGACTTCGATCGCGCGTCTAAGAACTGCCGGATCATCGTATGTTTTCCCGTGCCGGTCGGCCCCATCGCGAACAGGTTATAACCGTCCTCCTGGATCTTGATGCCGAAGCCGATCGCCTTCATGGCACGCTCCTGCCCCAGCACCGTTTTGAGATCAGCCAGTTCGCGCGTCGTCTTGAAAGACAACGACTGCACATCGCAGCGGCAGTACAACTGTTCGGGCTTGAGCTCGCGGGGTTTAGGCATGCAGATACCTACCACCAGACCCGGGGAAATCGAGCGCGACTGCGGGTGAACTTTGGTCTGCGTTAGGCCTAACACTTCTATCAACGTGAGCGTCGTGCGGGCGGGGGGAGGCTGGCCGGTGAGTTTCTCGCACGAAGTCACGAAGAGATGGAGCAAAGTGTCTGGCACTGATTTTCTGCGGAAAATCCAATGAAGGCGGAGTGGAATTCCGAAAATTTTTCCTAGGGAAATAGAAGGTTCGAGCATGGCGAATAAAGGTAGTAGCTGCCACGTCAGACGTGTGATTACGACTTTTGGTTCATGTTTAATAATACATAAAATTAATAGCCCATATTGAACTGCGTACATCCTAGATCAGACTGCGGATCCACCGGGACCACCTTTCTTGCCGGCGATCCCTACGACCACATCGGCGAGCTGCAGATCGAAGCTGCTTACACCTCACTGCTCCCACAATGCTACGCATCATTGTCGGTGGATTTTGAAGAATACCACTCAGATGGACATCCGAAGGGAATGCCACTGACGACTCCTATTTCGCTCTCAGTTATATCCTTACACTGAACTGGTCTGAACAAAAAAATGGCGCCACTGCAAGCAGCGGAGCCAAGTTGTTCTCCTCGGCGAACCGAAGTGACCTGAAGAAGGTCTAGAAGTGGATTGAGCAATCGAGCGTGATGCGCGACTCCATGAGGTTTTCTTCCTCTTCGGTTAGAGGAATTTCATAGGCTGCACCCAGGTCGATGTTATCGGTGAGCCGATAGCGGAAACCTGCTCCGATCGTGACCAAATCCGTGCTGCTCGCATTGGAAGCACCGAAGTTGATCAAGTCGCCACCCTCGAAGGTTGCTACGCAAGGAACCGCTCCGCCTACCTGATCGCCGAAGCAGCTGCCACCGTCGCCCGCAGAGAGAACGCGGAAGTAGTTCATCTCAACAAGAGGTCTGAACCGGTCAGTGACTGCATAGCTGAAGTGAGCGTTGAGGTGACTTGTAGTGCTTTCGGCACTGCTGTCGAATGGGATCTTAAAGCCGAGGTTACCCGCAAACTGTAGCCGATCCCACAGCTTGAGCACGGACACCAATGGGATAACGACGCCATCACCTTCACCTTGCCAGACATCGGTATTTTCAGTCGGAACCTCTACCTGGAGATTGAGGGCCGCTGCAAGCGCTTGCTCAGGGTTATAGATGAAAGCATACTTGAGGCCTGCAGCAAGGTTAGCGAACCCCTCAGCGTGAGAGAATGTACTATCGGGATTGAAGTCGATGTAACCATCCTTAGGGCTTGTCAGTAAATAACTCCTACAATCTGCTGGTTATTTTGGCCATCACCCGCGTTAGCTTCCAACTCAAATAGCCCGCTATCATCGCTGAAATCTGCCTTGGTGCTGGCTAAAATTCCTGCGCATCTTTGTATGACTTATTTCCTGACAACCCCTTAGCTGCAACTAGTGAGAATCGCTCGCTCAAAGCCAACTCGAGTTACAGCGCATATAGCTGGAGGTCACCGCCGACATCGAGATCTCCTAGCGTCATGCGCAATTGATCTGGGTGGTATTGATGCATGAAGATCGCATGCGCCTTGTTACGTGGCACCGCCAGGTCAAAAAGAGTGGGGCTAGTAATCGGGCGCACGACCCATCAAATGGGTTCGCCTTCGGTGCCGGCTCTAGAGTAGCTGGCTCACCTGCATGGAGCGCGCTAACACTGGCAAACAGTGTCGCGGCAAAAATTTGGGATCGAAATTTCATTAATTAGGTCTTTGTTAGGTAGTTTTTGGTAACTGTGTGATGTGCTGAGGATTTAATGAATTTACAGATATGTTTAATAAGATGCGATCGGCTGTCTGGTTGCGCCACGCCCTTAGCAGTTGCAATTGGCACGGTTTGATCGTCGTCTCCGACAAGCTTTGCGCCTAAGTGAACAGACGTTTTACTTGCCGCGGACTAGTCCAGCAAAGTCACCGAACCATCGCTGATGGAGTAGACCCCACCAACAATCTTGATGTCTCCTGACTTCTCAAGATCCCTCAATATTTTGCTGCGGCTGCGGATATCAGCCACGGTCTTCTCCACATTGGCTTCGACAACTTTTTCGACGAAATCAGCATTTTTCGAGTTGCGCTGACTCGCTGGAATTCCTGAAACCGAGTTCACCGCAGGGGTGATATTACTCAAGAGACCGGTGATGTTACCAACCTTAACATGATCGCAGGCACTCTTAACGGCGCCGCAAGACTCGTGCCCTAGAACCATAACCAATTTCGCACCAGCAACCTTCGTTGCAAACTCCATCGAGCCAAGCTGATCGCCATTTTCAATGTTGCCGGCGACACGCCCGACGAAGATGTCACCGACACCTTGGTCGAAGACCTGCTCGACAGGAACTCGAGAATCAAGGCAGGAAAGAATGACCGCCTTTGGGTACTGTCCAGTCGATGTGGCTGCTATCCTTTTGGTAACGTTAGGATTTGAAAGGTTCCCTTTCATGTAGCGCTTGTTGCCCGCCATCAGATCTGAGATCACCGTGTCGGGAGTGAGAGCTTTTTGCTCAGCAAAAGTGGGCGGAAGCCCCCCGGTGGTAACGCATGAAACAGAAGCTAAAGATGCGATTGCGGTGCTGATTATGAGTGCTGTTGTTGTTTTCATTGTTTGATTTGGTGTGGTTTATCCGTTCGACTCTTCCGGTTCGGCGATACCAATAACGCGAAACTTAAACCACGCAATCTATTTCATGTAATATGATACGTATTCCGGCATTTTAGCGATCCACAGCCATTTTTTCGACCAAATGGAAATCGTGAACTGGGGTACTGGATCCGTGTTCTTGCGGCCGATGCTAGTTGATGGCGGGCAGCGCCCCCGCCCAGCAGGTGCCGAGGAACGCCGGGGTCAGCAATGCAATTTTCCAGCAATAGCAATCACTCCTGCTCCAGCTGAGCGCGGTCGACTGGAAAATAGATCGCCCCGATCACCCCCTTGAAATATAAACTTCACCTCATGATCCGCCCAATCTACGCGCACCTCCTCGTTCCGGCACTGCTCGCTCTCGTGGTCGCGCCTTCGCTGCATGCAGAAATCGTCGTCGGAAATCTGTTTCGCACGACCGCTACTGGCGCCCCCCTCGACGGCGCCAATCAGGCAGTAGCACACGCCTTCGAACCGGCGTTGCCCGGCGGCGATGCGCAGCTCAGCTCGGTTAACGTCCGTGTCGAGAACTCCTCCACCACCAGCCGAGCGCGGGTCAAACTCTGGTCTGGCAACGGCTCGACTCCGACCACCCTGCTCGAGGACCTCGGCGAAATTTCTTTCAGCGGCGGTGGTACAAAGAGCGTCGCCATCGCCTCCAAAACCTTCCCCTCGATCGACGCAGGCGCCCGCTACTGGATTTCGTTGCATTGGGTGGCCGGCGACTTCGACTGGCTAACCACCGCTAGCGCTGGCAACGACGGCACCGCCTTTGGCTCCATCTCTACCGCCGCCGCTTTGTCTGGGAACGGCGGCTCCAGTTGGGCCGACGACAACCAGGGAAACTACCACCAGTTCCAGGTTCAAGGCTTTGCTACTGTCGTCACCCAAGACGACGACTCCGGCCGCTTCACATTGCGCTCGCTGCTGCAGGGGATTCCCGCCGCAACAGATCCGACGCTCACTTTCAGTGCCAGCCTCAACGGCGAGACGATCACGCTAAACAGCCAGATCACTATCGACAAAGACGTGACCATCAGCAGCACCGGCCTCGGCGGTGGAATCACGATTTCCGGCGACCGCAACAAGAACGGCCAACCAGACGCCGACACGGATAGCCGGGTGTTTGAAATCAAGACGAATACCACCGTCGCACTCGAAATGCTCACCATCAGCGGCGGGGTCGCAAATTCCGGAGGAGGGATACTCAACGATGGTAGCCTGAACCTCACTGGCATCACACTCTCGGGAAACACGGCGCCCGGCTTGGGCGGCGGAGGCATCACCAATGAATTTGAGGGCACCGTCAACCTGAATGCCTGCACTGTTTCCGGAAACAGAACTGGCGAGAACGCGGCTTTTGCCGGCGGGATCCTCAACTATGGCACGGTCATCGTAGAGGTCAGCACTTTCTCCGGAAACTCGTCCGGCGGTAGCGGCGGCGGCGCGATCTTCAACTATGGAATCCTAGAAATTAACAATAGCAGCTTCTTTAGAAACACGGCGAACCTGAGTTACGGCGGCGCGATCAGTAATGCTAGGCCTGGTAAGGCAACTATCAGCAACAGCACCATTGCCGGAAACTCGGCCGGCATCGGTGGCGGTGGAATCTTTAACGGTGCTAGCCTGATCCTCACCAACAGCACTATCTCCGGGAACATGGCGGGGCAGTCCGGGGGTGGCGGGATCTACTACAATGACTTCTATGAGGATAGTAGCGTTTCCCTCTCCTCGAGCATTGTCGCCGGGAATTCCGGCCCGGAGCCTGAGATTCGTGGAGCCAGCATCATTGATCTTGGCGGCAACCTATTCGCCACCGGAGAAACCGCCCTCGAACCGCAGCTCGCGCCCTTGGCCGACCATGGTGGAACAACCATGACCATGCTACCGCTGCCCGGCTCACCAGCCATCGACACCGGCAACAACAACACCGGGCTAGGATCCGATCAGCGGGGACGAGCCCGGCAGTTCGGCACCGGCACAGACGCTGGCGCCACCGAATACCAAGGAGCCGCCGACCTGGCGAGCGTCTGGCGGCTCGACTTCGACGGCGATCACAAGTCCTTCGGCGTCGAACACTTGCTGGGCACGGCCGCCTTCACCTTCGACGCTGGCCACGGCCACGACCTGACGCCCCCAACCATCGCACCAGACGGCTCCGCGAGGGTGTCCTTCGGCCGCAATCCTGAAGCCGTCGCGGGCAGCGTCTGGATCCTCAAGCGCAGCACCGACCTCGTCACTTACCAAGAACTGTTCCGCTACGATGCCACCGATGGCTTCAGCGGGCCTCAAGCCACAGACGCTTCCATTAGCAACGACGATACGCTGATCAACTTCCGCGACGAAGACCCGCCCACCCCAAGAGTGATGTACCGGCTAGAGGCGCTGTTGATGGAGTAGCCTTGCCACGCCCACCGATGTCTTCGATATCCGCGGACTGAAAGCTTCAAGTGACAGGCGCTGATTTTGTCTACAGAACATACGAACACCTTCTTTGCTTTCGTATTTCATTTCCCAAAGCATCTAGCCAGTCGTAACTTCGCCAATGCCAACGCCTGGAGCTGTGTTCGGGATGATCGTTTTCGGGGCGGTCGGGTTTGCTGCGTTTCTCTATGGCAAACGCATGATGTTACCCCGACCGATGATCATCGGCGTCTTGCTGATGGTGTATCCCTACTTTGTCTCCCAAGCTGGCTGGCTATTTGCGATCGGCACGGTGCTGACGGTCGGCTTGTTCTATCCCCGCCCACAGTAAGAATTGTTGCGCATCCAATTCCACTCTGGCTCGGCAGTGCTAGCCTTTGTCGGGACTCCTATCTCTATCATGTGCGTAGCGAGATTTTTGGCACCTGCCAGCGCAACGCGTTCGCCTGGTTCCAAGCTGAGGAAATCCGCACTCGCTGAGCTCTGATGAGAGAACAGTCGATGACAATTATGAATGGTGGTTATAGTATAAATTACATTTATGATAAAATAGTCTCGGACGGGTGTCTGAGCTGTTCCAACTGATCGGAGATCTCAGACCAGTGGGAAGTGACCAAGATCAATTCGTCGAGATCGGGAGAACCAAATCCATGAGCTACGAATCTGTCTACGGAACCGGCACTGGCAACGGCAGCAACGCCACCAGCCCTCGACCACCCAGTGAAAAGGGGCCGAGTGCCTACGGCGGCCTCGGGCGATTTTCCTACCTACTGGTCATGATCTGCATCTACGGGGTCTTCTACTTCGCCCTCTCGGCGACCATGTTGGAGTACGGAGGGGCGGTTCTAATCGCAGGATTGGTGTTCCTTGGAAGCATGTCGTTTGTTGCCGGGACCCTGCGGCTGACCAATCAGAATTGCGAGTCGCCCTTCATGCTGATGTTAGCTGGTGTTTTGATACCGATCGTCAACCTCTATGTCGCCTGGCGATTGATCGCATGCCAGGAAGGCTATGTGAACGAAGGGGAACTCGATAGCACCGGCAAATTGATGACCTATTCGATCGGCGCCATCGTCCTCACCTTAGTCGCCCGGGGGGTGACGCTGTCGCTGTAGCAACCCCGCCGACAGTCAAACAAAGGCGAACGGTTTCGCCACCTGTCTTCAGCGAGTCTTTTTGAAAGATCTCGCCGACCTCCGCGTATCAATGTT
>JBLHKE010000089.1:0-15773 GCA_047619485.1 Verrucomicrobiales bacterium
CCGTATGGTGCCAAAAGTCAGCCGAATCTGTAAACACAGGCGTTTTAGGCCAACACAACCGGCTCATCAACCGACCTCGCGAAGGCGGTTTCCGGGCTTTCCGGTGCCTCCTTTTGCGCTTCGTCACCGCCCCGGGGCGCAAATACTGCGACTCCGGCAGGGCGCAAGGAACCGGCCGGGAGGCACTTGCGAGCGTCGCGTGCTGCGTATACCAATCATGAATCCCGTAAGGTCAAAATACTCGGACGAGGGTCTTACTCTTTGAAATCAACATCGATCTTAGAGAGGATCGACAGGATTTGGATCGAGATGAAACCTCTTCTGCGAGGAGGAAGCTGGTGAGCTGCCCAGATGGGAGGAACGATAGAGTTGAACTGGGTTCGGGATACACCGATCCCCCACCCTGCTCCCCCGGATCGGCCATCGGTCGCAAGCCTGATCATCAGCAGCGCCGCTGTAGGCAGCGGCTCAACTCAGGCGTTCTGCAAAAGAAGCTCTAAGAATACTGAACTCCATGCGTATAGTAACTCATGACAACCCTGAAATCTTCGATTGTAATTTTAGTTCTCGCCATCATTTGCGCCCCACTCTATGCCGACCGGGGTCTCGATGGAAAGAAGGCTCAGAAACGGGAGGTCCGTCAGTCCATGCTTGGATTCCGGAACACACTGCTGTTTTATACATTCAAGGATCAGCAAGCGATCCTGACTCTGTCGATCGGCAACAAGGATCAAACCTTTCCCGTCACAGGCAAAGTCTACCTATTTGATGACGTGACCACTGAGGAAGGCCTGAAAAAGTGGATCAATAACCAGCACTCCGACGGACTCTTTCCCGACATCCCCAAGCCAGTATTTACCGCAAATCTCCCTAAGGGATCTTGCGCAGTCACCTCCCACAAACAAACGGGCACCGACAAGAATGCCACCGGCCAGGCAACGTTCAAAAACTACGCGGTAAAGTTGTCTATAAAGGCGCATGCCATCGACAAGAAATTCAAAATATTCGCTTTTACCGATACCGCCCGGGTTCACGTCAAAAATATCCCGGCTCACGCCGAAAAGCTGAAAGCCGCCGAGCCCAAAGCCGCGCCGGATCTTGTCTCGCCCGGCGCGCCCAAAGGCAAAAAACTCCTCAGTGAGGTCAGATTTCCCGACGCCAAATCCCTCCGCGCCTTCGCATTTACCGACCCCTCCGCATGGCGTTGGGGATTCGCGGACGATGCCCGTTACATCGAGCATTTCAAGATGAGCGACTACAAATACCCCGTCCGCTCACCCCACAATATCGCCCTCGTCAAAGACCAAAAATTCGGCAATGTCGCCATCGATTTCGAGGTCATGCAGACCGGGCGAAACTACGGCCATCGCGACCTCTGCTTCTTCTTCGGCTTCCAGGATCCATCCCATTTCTACTATGTCCACATCGCCGCCGTCAGCGATCCTCACGCCCACAACATCATGCTCGTGAATGGGAAACCCCGCGTTTCCATCTCCGAAACCTCTACCAAAGGACACGATTGGGGAAAGAGCAGTTGGCACAACATCCGGATCGTCCGCGATATCGAATCCGGGAAGATCGAGGTCTTCGCCAACGACATGGCCACTCCCATCATGACCGCGACCGACAAAACATTCGGCGCCGGCTGGGCCGGATTCGGCAGCTTCGATGACACCGGACGCGTTCGCGCCATCCGTTTCTACGGCGAGGACAAAGACATGACAGCCGAAAAAGTCCCCTTCTTCAAAAAGCACGGCGAATAAGGGGAAAAGTCGCCCGATTGGGTGCCGGACGTGGTGCAGGAGTGGCGCGAACCCAGCCACCGCGAGTTCCGCCCCCGCAACCTGTGGAGCCTCTTCAACACTTCGTAGTGTCCCAAAATTCGGACAATGCTCAAGCCGCCCTCCCGTATGGTGCCAAAAGTCAGCCGCTCCCGAAAACACCTATGTTCCAGCGCGAACCGACAGGTTCAGGCTGTGGATCTCAGCCGATCTCACGAAGCGGTATTCCCGGGCTTTCGTGCACTCCCTTGCGCTTCGCCGCCACCCCGGGAAGCAAATACCGCGACTTCGGTAGAGCGCAAGGACCCGGCCGGGAGACATTTGTGAGCGTCGCGTGCGGCGTGTACCAATCGTGAATCCGTATTTGCAGGGGTGCATGATTGGCAGCTAAAAACATGCACCCCGCAAGCGCCTCCGGGCTCAATGGATTGCGCTTTCTGGGGCAGTTGATACCGGCGCCGTCGGGAGAGCAGGAAGCGCAAAAGAAAGCAAGGAGAACGCTAGAAAATCGCCTTCG
Organism: Verrucomicrobiales bacterium; assembly: GCA_047619485.1. Taxonomy (GTDB): domain Bacteria; phylum Verrucomicrobiota; class Verrucomicrobiia; order Verrucomicrobiales; family DEV007; genus JBLHKE01. Next base: position 2,299 of record JBLHKE010000089.1, read on the forward strand.
CAAGGACGGTTGATGTCGAGAATCTGAACCAGTTGTCTTGGCCTGAATAGGCTATTTTCACAGGCTCGACTGACTTTTGGCAGCATACGGGGAACAGTTCAAGGGCATGCTGCGGGTGTTCCCCTTAACCCCTGCACGCATTGTGCACTCCAGAATGTAACGAACCCACAACCCTGAGGAACCGGATGCGTCAATCGCGCTCGTCCGGCCTGCGGGTCGGGCGACCCTATCCCGGAAGCAATCAGAGCCTGCGGCAGCCTGAAAAGAGAAGGAAAAGAGGACCAACGAGCAAGCAAAAATTGCGCAAATTGTCCATCGAGCTTCGAATCTTGCTTCCCCTACTACTTTCAGCCGAGTGCCGAAAACGCTTAGGCATCCATCCGCCGCATCGCGCCCTACGGAGCCATGAGCTGAAACCGGTAGAATTCGCGCTCCCCGGCTCCGACGGCATTCGTCGTCCGCAACAACAACCGCGCCGAGCTGTCCTCGACGACCTCGATGGTCGAGCCGCTGTCGTCCCAGTCCTGCAGATTGGAGCTCAGGGCGAGCACGTGTTCGATGTCAGCGCGACCGAAGCGTGGGAGGTCGAGCTGGCAGTAGATCGAACCTGCGATCTCCACGAACGATAGCTCAGCCAACTGTGTGCTAGCCAGATCTCGTGGATTGGTTCCCGCCGCCAGTTCCTCGATGTTGTTCGCCCCATCGTCGTCGGGATCGGCCGACCAACCGCTCACATCCGGATCCGCCAGCTCGGCGGTGCTAAAATGGCTCAATCTCCAAAATTCTGGATCCACCTTCGGCGCTTGGGCGGTGATGGAGGAGGTCATCATCTGAAAGCCCGCGCTGCCATCGGGGCTCACCGTGCCAACCACGGAGATCGTCCCCGGGGCATTGACCGAGAATGTCTCTGGGAACCCTAGGCCCGCGGCGGCCGAAGACCAAACCCAGGCCGGGTTGGCTAGAAGTATCCACTCTCCGTTCGGATCAAAGCCCCAAAGGTAAGCGGGCGCGTCAATCGTAAACGGGGCGGCGTTGGTCGTCAGCTCGGCCGAACCGGTGAACCAGCCGGTGGTCGCGTTGTAGCCGACCCGGCCCAGGCTCTGCCAGTTTGCAGCCCAGTCGTCCGTGTTGGCAGCGCCCGGCGTGAACCCGGTCTCGAAGGCCCCCAGCTCGAACAAGAAGCCTTCCCCCATCGGCGAAGTCGCCCCGGCGCTAGTGACGTTGCTCGAAAACGGCGTCGAACGGAAATCGATCTGCAGGCCAGCCCGTGCCATCCCGAGGGGTGCCACGACCAACACTGCGACGACCGCCGCACGCAGGGCTCCACTTTGCATCTGAACAGCTGCTCTCGCACTGCGACGGCGGCGCAGCATCCCCGCACCACCCGTTAGCATTAGCAAAAGGACGACGCTCGGTTCCGGCACCGGCTCTGGGAAACTGTGTGTCTGCAGTTCGAAGGTTCCTGGATCCGCAGTGAAATCGCCCGGCCCCTGCGTATCGTCCAGCCCGCCGAACACTGGGGCGGCAGCCTCCGAGACCCGCCACTCGGCCGGCAGCGCGGTCTGGTCGCCGACGTTGGGCACAGTCCAATCATCTCCATCCAATCCGTCGGCATCGGTGATCAACACCCACTCGGTGGTATCATCGACGGTGGCAGTCTGGTTGTAGATCCAAATGTATGCCTGCAGTCCAGAGTAGGTGTTGTCGGTCACCAGCCAGGCGCTGGAGAAAAAGTGCGCCAGCTCGTTGTAGGTCGCCGAGTCCAGCAATACCCAATTGGAAGACCAATCCTCAGGGTCGCTGACATCCGGATCGAAGCCGCCGGTGAACACGCCGAACGAGTAGGTATAGGTGGCGTCCAAGGCCAACCCGTCACTGTCGAAATTGACGACACCAGCGTTCGCCGCGTTGCCCCAGTTGACGGTCTGCCCGCGGGCCGGACTGAGCGCCACGAAGATCAGAATCAACCCGATCCCCACCGCTATCCGCAGCCCCACGTGTTTTTTGGTTTTGGTACTCATTTGTTGCGGCGTTTTGTTAGGGAGAATCGGCGCTCCATGGCAGCGGCCAGACCCAGACGTCTGAGGCGTCACTGCGATCGTGGCCTTGCATCATGTCAATGAAGGCTCCTCGGCTGCGCCCGAACAGCGGGTCGGCATCAGAGTCGGCGAGCGCGCTATCGGTCTGGTCGGTCCAGTGATCGAGCCCGGCCCCGAGATAGAGCCTGAAGTAGGTGTGGTATCCGGTCGTTCCAGGTGCGGCATCGCCGTTCCAGAACATCAGCTGGTCTGCGACGAGCGGGTCGTTGCTGCCGTCGAACCAGTTCTTGCCAGCAATCGTGTCGCCCTGCACAGAATCGTCGCGCAGCATCTCCCGGCCCGCAGGGCTCTGCGCGAAGGGATAGCCGGAGCCCACCAGATTGTAGCCGGTCTGCAGCGGGCAGGCGAAGGGCCACTCACGCACCACGCCGACCAAAACGAGATCAACATCGCCGCTCTTCGGGTGCAGGAAAAAGGCATCCGGTGCATCGACCACCGTCCCGCCGGCGTCGGAGAGCCCACCGTCGGCAACGTCAGTCCACTGCTTCGGCTGCGTGCCGCCGAGGTCGTACATCCAGTAGGTCGTCCAGCCCGCGCCGTCGAAGGCGAGGATGCGATCTCCGGCCGACGGGTCGTTGTTCGCCGCGAACAGCGCCGGCGGCGCGATCGAGTCGAGCGTGGCATGCGGCCGCAGCGCGAAGGGCGCGCCGCTGAGGTCGGGCACGGGAGACAGCGTGTCGCGCGAGCTCGCCCCCCCGAGCACCACGGTGTCAGCGGCGACGGAGGCGACGTCGAAGCGGTGCCCGGCGAAGATCCCGGAAAGGATCTCGATGTAGTGGTCGCCGCTCCCTAGCAATGGCGTGCCCACTACTGTCAGCGTCAGCCTGTCACCGGAGATGGAGGAAGGCGTGCTGCTGAAGGCCTCCTTCGGCGCATAGGGGAAGCTGCAGGTCTCGCAGGACGCCGTGTTCGTCACCGTGTGCCAACCGAACACCTGCGTGTGGTGCGGGCTCGTCGAATCACCCGCGATCTCGACCCGGAGGCGGACAAAACCGACCGCACCGACGGTGGAGGGCAGGTCGGAGAAGGTCACCTTCTCGGCCACCACGGGGATGCCCGCGCTCGAGATATCGACCGTCGGCGAGGCGCCCTCCCAGTCCGTCCAGGCCGTCGGGTCGCCCAGAACCGTGGCCGTCTCCAGTGTATAGGTCACATCCGAAAGCCCGCCGCGACGGCGGAAGAAAATCGCGTCCACCGTGCCACTGCCGGAGAACAGTTTACTACAGAACGGCTTCAGGTTGGAACCGCTGCCCGGCGGCAGGCACAGCGCGTACTCGAGCGCGTTGTCGTAGATGTCGCCGTCCGGGTTGTCGTCCGGCTCGTCTTGGCCGGCCAGTGCGCCCGCTTGCTCGGTCTGCCAGTCCGCGAAGGTATCGACCTTGTAGGGCGAATCCAAGAAGTCGTTGCCGGTCGAATCGATACCAGCCAACGCCACGGCAATCTCGTTGGCGCTGTTGGCGCCCGTCCCATCGCGGTCGCCGGTGCTACCGTGATCGGCTGGGTCCGTCTCGACCACGACGTAATCCCCCGCCACGACATTCGCGAAACCGTAGCTGCCGTCTCCGGCAGTGGTCGTTGTCGCCTGGGCGAAGCCGTCCGAGGGATCGCCATCGCCATCCGGATCGGTCCACAGTGTCACCGTGACCCCTGCAATGCCCGCCTCGCCCGAGGCCTCCGCGATGTCGCCGTCGACATCGGCATCGAGAACCACCCGCCCCGTGATACCCGCGCTAAGCCCATCCTCGAAATCCTGATCGGCGAGCGCCACCCCGAGGGCCAGCGACGTGACGATATTGTCGGGGTTGCCGCCGTCGGCGTCGGCTAGGCTGGCGTAGCCCGCCGGGTTTGTTTCGACGATCTCGTAGATACCTGGCGCCAACTCGGTGAACGAGTAGTCGCCGGATCCGTCCGTGGAGGTCACCTGCTGGGTGTCGTCCGAAGTGCCAATCACGCCGTCTGCCCCCGCGAAGGTCAAAGTGACGGTCACCGAGGCGAGCGCTGCCTCTCCACCCTCGGCGAGGCCGTCCCCATCACCAGCCACGACCGTTCCCGCAATCGATCCGAACACTTCCTCATAGCCGAAGTCCAGTTCCGTCGCGCCGCTGGTGATGTTGGTGAGTGATATCTCGTTGTCGCCATTCGGCGCCGGGCTATCGCGGTCTCCGGTCGGCGTGAACGCGTCCCCGGGGAGGGTTCCAGTCAGGACATTGAGCGTCACGTTGGCACCGTTCGGGATCCCAGTGAACGAGTAGCTGCCATCCGCGGCCGTCACGGTCGCGAACACCTGCTCGACATCACCGTCGCCATCCGCATCGATACCAGCAGTCACCCTCACGCCGGCTAGGCCGGGCTCGCCGCCATCCAGGATTCCGTCGCCGTTGCTGTCGTCGTTGAATACGGTACCGCTCAGCGAATGGTTGGCCGCCACCGGCCCATAGCCAAAATCCATGTCCAAATCGGACCCGCCGAGCGATACGCTGGCCGTGCCCCGGCTGTCAGCCATCGCGTCGGGATCGACGGTCGGCGTGGCGGAATAGCCCGAGGGAAGGGTGGTGGTATCGACCTCAACGACGTAGTTACCGTCGGCCAGCCCGGCGAACAAGTAGCCACCATCGGCGTCGGTGACTCTAGATGCCAATAAAGTCGTGCCATCTGAGGCGAACAACATCACCGTCACGCCGCCGATTCCCGACTCGCCCGCGCCCATGGATCCATCACCGTCGGCGTCGGCGAAGATCGTGTCCCCCACCGTGCCCGGGTTGTCGCGGCCAAAATCCAGATCTTCGATCTCGTCGCCGGCGCCCGCTGTCACATTGTAGCTCGATGTCGTCGTCAGCTGTGTGAGGATGACGGGGATGGCACCGTCGTCGGGGTCGTAGCTGACCGTGTAGACGCCGGGAGCGATGAGAAATTTGTACTCGCCATCGGCGTCGCTATCGAAGGTCAGCAACACCGGGTCGCCGAGGATATCCGTGCCGTTCAGAGTCACCTCCACACCCGGCAGCCTAGGTTCTCCGGCACCGAGGAAACCGTCGCCGTTAAGATCGTGGAACACGTGACCCTCGACCTCAGCCGCCTCGATAAAGCCGGCATCAGCACCGCTGTAGTCTTCGCCTGCGGCGAGCGCCACCCCGACGTTGGTTCCGGTGGTCGAAACCATCCTACCATACACCCCAGGCATGCTGCGGCTCTCCACCGTCGATTCGTCGAACTTCACCACGTAGTCACCCGGCGGCAGGTTTTCGAAAATGTAGTCACCTGCTCCGTCCGTCTGGGTGAAGCCGACCGGTGTCTCGCCACCATCGTATTTGCCGTTGCCGTTCGCATCTTCGTAAAGCAACACGGTGACATCCGCCACCTTGGTCTCGCCGGGGAGGTCTCGGACCAGGTTGGCATCGTCGTCGTAGTAGGCGATGCCTGCGATCGAGCCGGCCCAGTTGAAGCCGAAGTCGGCGACGGTGTAGTCTTGGCCACCGGTCAAAGCGACATCGTGCGGCTCCGTGCCGTTCACCAGCTCCATCGCCATGCCGAGATCATGCATCGTCCCCGCGGGCGAGGTGACTTGGCTTGTGGAATCGACCTGAACCAAATAGTCGCCGACCGGAAGCAAGCCGAACAGGTAGTTCCCGTTGGCGTCCGTAGTGGCACTACCCAACAATAAATCGCCAGCGCCGGTGTCGATGGAGCCATTGTTGTCATTGTCGGCGTAGAGCCAGACCGTCACCCCCGGCAGCGGTAGCTCACCCGCATCCACGACGCCGTCTTCGTCGGCGTCGATCCAGACAGTATCCCCGATCGAGCCCGGGTTGGACGGAGGAGGAGCCACACCGAAATCTGCGGTGTCATCAAAGCTGGTGTCAGTCAAAAGGGTGCGCTGAAGAGAAGTCGAAATTGTGGGCAGATAGCCAACCGGCACGGTCGCGAGGTTCAAAGTCACCGTCCAGGGGCTGCCGCCATTGCTGTCCAGATCGAAGACTTGATAGCGCCCGCTGCCATCAGTCGTGGCGCAGAGGGTGCTCACCCCGTTGGTGACGCAGACCTCGACGCCGCCTAGGGGGACTTCACCATTGCCCGGCTCGTATATACCGTCGCGGTCGAGGTCGATCCACACAAAGTCGCCAATCCAGCCGGATAGCGCCGTCTGTGCGCTATCGCTAGCTAGCAGGGTCGGGCCATCGCTGAAGTTCGCGGTGTTATCGACCACATTGACTCCTGGGTCTGGGTTGATCACCGAAACTGTCATATTCAGCGGCGGGGTAACGAGAGCACCATGCGATGTCGCGGCGGCGAAGGTTCCACCGGTCCCCGTGGCACCGCCGGAAAAACGCACCTCATCCGGTAAAGTGCCGGCGGTGATATTGTAGACCCAAGTGAAGGTGGCCGAACCGCCACCCCCGCCGATATCGGCGGGCGACCCGGCCGGCCCGGAAACGTAGCTCGCACCAGCACCGTTCGCGCCAGCGATGACGCTCAAAGGGATAGGAGCAATACCGGTCACCGCCCCGCCAGCGGAAACCGTCATGGAAACGGTGACATCCACCCCTCCACCCGCGTCGGTCACTAGCATGGAACTCACCGCGAGGTCAGTCGTCGTCGCCGTGCCTGCAGAAACTGAATAGTTCACCGTCAGGCGGGGGCGATTAGCTGCGGTGCCGTTCTCGCGGGTATCGAAGCGGTTGCTTCCTTCCACCCCCTCGTTGAGCTGCTTAAGGAGCAAACCGTTGTTCTCGGTTCCGTCGATCCAGTCCTGGACGAGATTCGTGAGATCCCAGGTATGAAACCCGGTGCCGCCCATAGCGGTCACCGCTGCAGGCGTCAGATCATAATCACCACCGGCGGTCGTCCATGGAGAGCCCGTCGCGCGATTGTTCCAGGTCGATTCGTTCTCCAACCAACTCGCAAGCAAGCGATGCACCGCGACACTGCCCACCGTGCCGTCACCCTCTGCCTTGTTCAGCCGCATCGAGGCTGAAGTGATGATCGCATTTGCTGGAATTGACGACAGGTCAAACCGGATGATCGGGTGATCGATATCATTCAGTCCCGCTGTCCACATCTCAGCGCCTCCGCCGTAGTTGCTGGTCGCGCTTTGCGACCATATTTCGTTGTCGGCAACGGAAGTGAGCGCAATTGAGTCGGAACTGGCGGCAACCCCCGGATCGCTCCCCGGCACCGCTGCGGTATTGCTTCCGAGATCCCAAGTCACCGTCGTCCCTCCCGTGGCCGTGACCTGAGCGCTGTTCGAAGTCGCTGAGATAAAGTTGTAAGACCCATTTCCAGCCGCGCCGCCAAAGGTGAACTCCTGCTCCGTTCCCGCCGTGAGATTCACCTGATAGATCCAGGTGAAATCGACTGGAGTTCCGGTGCCCGGAACGGTCTGCGAGGCTGGGAGCGGTCCAGTGAGAAGTGTCGCTGAGGCATTGATACCGGCTAGAGTCGGAGCGGTCGGAGTCACGCCGGTCAGCTCGGTGTCGCTGCTCAGAGACATTATTACCGTCACAGTGCCGCCACTCACCACCGTCATCGGCGAGACACCGATACTACAAGTCGTCGCCGGGCTGGCCGCGCCGCCGTTGTAGGCGATCTCCAATACCGGCTGGCCCGAGGCGGCCTCGCTGGTCGCGAACTGCTTGACCGCTCCCCCGACATCCTCGTCTCCCAGAATGAGCCCCTCGTTTTCGGTTGTGCCCTGATACCAGCCCGAAACCAAACTCGTCAGCCCAGCGCTCGTCCAACTGTACTGCCCGTTGCCGCCCACTGTCAGTGTCGCCACGTCCGCCCCATTGAAGTCACCGCCATCAGACGACCACGGCGTGTTCCAGGCCACCGACCCCTCCGCCCAGTCGGTCGTCAGTTGGTAGACCCCGATCGTCCGGTTCCCTGATTCGCTGCCCACCTCCTCTAGCTTGAGCGTCGCTCCGGTGACCGTCACACCGGCAGGGATCCCGGACAGGTCGAATTTCGCCACCGCCCGCCCGTTGCCCAGATCGCCGCCACCGGAATCCACCAGCATCGCGGTAGCCGAGCCGTAGTTCGTGCCTTGGTTATCGCCGTCCAACCACGCGTCGTCCACCGCCTGCGCGTCCACCGTCCCGCTCCCGGGGCTCCCGGGGTCGACACCGTTCATGCCGGGGGCGGATGTGAATGAACCCGCACTGCTACCCTGCCCTGCGCTGACGAAATTCGTCCCGTTCGGCACGGTATCCGTCACCTTCGCGTCCGTCAGAGGATCGGGTCCCGGCCATGATGGGAACATCGAATACAGCAGCTGCTCGCCGGGCGTGGCGAAAGATTTGTCGACCACTTTGCTCAGGACATCGACGAATGGGAAATCGGCCGTCAACACGTCGGCGGCCGTCAACACGACGATATACGAATCCGTGCTGATGGATGTGCCTTGCGGCAATTGCGGGTCGCTCGTATCAACCTCCACGAGGTAGCTGTCTGGGGCAAGGCCATCGAAAAGGTACTGGCCGCCAGCGTCCGTGGAGGCGGTCGCTATGCTCGAACCGTCGGCCATTCCGTCGCCATTGCTGTCGCGATACAAGGTGACGCCGACATTCGGAAGTAGGCTATCGGTTCCTATATCGTATGTGCCGTTTCCATTGGCATCGAAAAACACGGTGTCGCCGATATTGAGAGGAATGTTGGGTTTGTATCCGAAGTCGGCGCTATTGTCGGTTCCGCTCAAGTTCGATACCTGCCGGAGGGCGGGCGTCGTGGCCGAGAGAGTGTCCGGCGAGAAATGGGCGGCGAGGTCAGGATCCGTCTCGTCCACATCCACTAGGTAGTCCAAGCCCTCAGCCAGATCAATGAAAGCGTAAATCCCCCCGGCGCCGGTGACTGTGGTCGCTAGCAAGAAATCGCCGCCATCAACGACTCCATTGCCATTGCCGTCTTCGTATAGGTTGACGGAAATCCCGCCGATGCCGCTGTCCTCCCCGTTGAAAATCCCATCGCCGTTCAGATCCTCGAACACCAGATCGCCAACCGTCCCGCTGCCACCCGGCAGGTAGCCGAAATCCTGATCGAAGTTCTCCTCGTCAAAGGCCAGCGTGACGGTCGACTCGTTCGCCGTCCCGATGCCATCGGCGTCGAAGGTCTGCGTGTAGCCCCCCGGTGACACGACCCGGATCACGTAGGTCGCATCGCTCAGGCCGGCAAAGAAATAGTTTCCATTCCCATCGGTGGTGGTGGTGTCGAGTAAAGAGCTACCATCCGCGGCGTAGAGCCGCACGCTCACATTCGGCAGACCCTCATCCTCCGCGTCCATCGCCCCGTCACCATCCCAATCGCGGAACAGCGTGTCGCCGATCTTCGCCCCGCCCACCGTCACCGGCGCCAGCGAACCTGAGGACAAGATGTTGCCGCCGTGCTCGTAGGCGAACGAGTTGCCGTAGACGCCGGCCGCCTGACTCGGGCTCACCAGAACATCGAAGCGCAGCAGCAGGCTACCGTCGGCCACGATCCCCTGCCCTATTTCGAATACCGGCTTTGTCGGATCCGAGGCGTCGACCGAAAGGTCGCCCCCGGGCAGCGCGCCGCCATTGATCTCTGTCGCGATCATCGAAACGTAGGTGAACCCGGCGGGGAGGTTCTCGGTGATGGTGATCGGCTCCGCGCTGCGACCCGAGCCGACGTTGTTCAAGACCAGATCGTAGGTCACGGTGGCGCCCGGCGGCACGGTGTTCGGAATCACCGTCTTGTCCGGCTGCAGCAGAGGGAACGAACCGATCCTGACACTCTCCTCAGCGCGAGCGAAGGCCTCCCTCGAGGAGAGCGCTGCGGTATTGAAAACTTCACCACTCCCGGTGGCGCGCACGTAGACGGTGATGGTGCGGAAGATTGGATGGTTCAGCGGGTCGGCGGGATCCATCTTATCGATGTTCCAAACCAGCGGCTCAGTGCTGTCGGGCGCCGGCACGGCACTGACGAACTGCAGACCGGCGGGCAGGGCGTCGGTCACCTTGACGTTAGTCAGCGCCCCGAGCCCGAGGTTAATGGCGTCGATCTGGTAAGAAAATACCTCGCCGCTGGCGACGATCGGCTTCGACGCCACCTTCTGGATCAGCGCACAGGAATTGATACTGCGCACCGTTGGATCGTAGTAGCGCCACAGATGGTCCTTACCGCCGTTCTCACCGCCCGCGTCACCACCGATCGCATCGGTGTTCACCCGGAAGCAGCCGTCGACATCGAAGGGCGAGTTGGGCTCGCCCGGGGCAGCCAGAATCTTCAGCTCGACGCGGCCGTATTCGAAGCGCCCGAGCTCCAACCCGCCATAGGAGAAGCGCAGCGCGTTCGGGCTGCTGCCATCGGTCCAATCCAAAGTCGGCGGCAGCGGGTTCGCCCCGCTCAAAACATGCCCGAAGGTGCTCGCGTCGACACCGACATAGCCCAACTTTGACGAAACCAAACCCGGCGTATCCAGAGCCGCCTGGCTACCGGCGTAGCGGATCCGCTGCCATGGCCCGACCTCGATGGCGGTGTGGAAGTTGTTGCCGTTCGATTTCCAAGTCTCCCAATCGAATCCCCACGCGTAGGCGCTTTGTGGTCCGGCCACCGCGTTCGCCAAGCCCCACGGCGCGTTGCCGCGGCCATCCGGGTCGATCAGTGGCGACGCCGGATTCTTCAAACCAAAGGCAATCAGCTGCCCAGCGTCCCACTTGTTCACCGGCACGATGGTTTCACCGCTGTTGTTGGTCAGCGAGTTGTCGTTCGTCCCAGTGTTGCCATCATACCCGCCGGCGCCCGTCCAACTCTGCCACGCCGTGTCCGGATCCATCGAATAGAAAATTCCCGTATCCCCATACACCCCAGCGATGGTTCCGTTAGGTTTCCCTGAGCCGCTCACCGATTCCGCCGTCACCCCGAGCACGTTCGGTCCCAACATGAGTCCCGCCAAGGTCGGCGTGTTGGTCGCGCCCACAGGGCCGGAGCCGATCGGCGCGATCGACGGCCCCTTGAGCGACGCCGTATTGAATCCGCCAGCACCGTCCGGCTGGACGTAAGCCGCGCCCACCACCTGCGTGCCCTCTGGGATATAGAAAGTCAGGTATCCACCGAAACCGGTGTCCGTCCCCGGGCCGGGCGTCGATTTCAAAATCACCCCGACCACGTCATTCTTCTGGATCAGCGGCACGTCGTTCCCAGGATCAGCATCGGCGTTGTTGGCATCGTGCCTCGCCCGCATCACCGAGAGAGTAGCTGTGTCAAAGGCGATGTAGGTATCACGCTGGTCGAGGTTGTGCGCATGGACAGAATCCAACCCCCAGACCCCAAAAAGGATCATCGCCGTACAGAGCGAAACCCGCCGACAGGCAGCTGCCCCCCAAGACCTGAGTCTAGCAGCTCTCCCCAATCCCCAATTCAGCTTTGTGGCTAATTCTAACATTCCCTATAAATATAAAAAAATAACCGGAAACCTCATTAAGACAACCTTAATATTTAAGATCCTTAATAATTTCTGATCAATTTATTAAAAATACTCCTCCCGAACTGGAGCCAATGTCCCTCGTAGGTTGCAATTAGTCAGTCGACACCTCGAGAGGAGCCACCCCCCCCCTTTCTCCCCATCTCCGATCCCTTCAACGGCGACCTCAAGCGCCTCACGCAAAAAGCAAATTCCTAGGAGCCGGTCGGACTTACCTGATCCGGCAACAATCGTTTTAGAATTCGCCCAAATCCACCCTCCGCTTTGGCGAATATTCCAATAGACTCCTGCATCGGACAGCGGATTATGACTGAATTCTAAAACGTTTTGCTCGAAATCATCTAAGTCCGACAGACTCCTAGGAGCCTGTCGGACTTACCTGATCCGGCAACAATCGTTTTAGAATTCGCCCAAATCAACCCTCCGCTTTGGCGAATATTCCAATAGACTCCTGCATCGGACGGCGGATTATGACTGAATTCTAAAACGTTTTGCTCGAAATCATCTAAGTCCGACAGACTCCTAGCAATATAGGGACGATTCCAAATCAATAAGAAACCAAGGGGTTGAGTAGAAAGAGAGCGAGTAAGGGAAAATGAATCGATTACTATTTGGGAGCTGCCTCTTGAGCGTTTTTCTTTGTTGCTGCGATGGTAATTCGTCTCGATCGGATGCGGAGGAAAATGGATCTCTGAAAACGTCGACCAAGATAGGGGACCTTCCTGAGTCTTGGGTCCTACTTGAGTCGTCGTTGAGTGATTATGTGAAATCGAATCCAGGCCGCCCGATCATCGTTTCCTTTGGCGCGCTTTGGTCAGACCGCTCGCAGTTTTCGTGGAGAATTCTTTGCGACCACGAGGTGAGCAGTTTGCTTAGCGAAGCGAATTTTCTGTGCCTGGCTGGGGATATCACGAATCACGATGAATTGACGGAGAAAGAGATGAGGGGCCTCGGGGTATCCGCGTTGCCGGTGACTACAATCTTCAATCCTAAGACTGGTGAATGGCGAACGGTGACGGAGTTGTTCTCTGCGAGAGATGTGAGTGAATGGATGAGGGAAATGTAGGCGAGAGCCCTCGAGTTTTCGCAGAGATGAGCACGAAGCCTGGTTCAAGGAAAGATGCCATTCATGCCTGCGGAGTTTTGTTTTACGGGTGATTCCTTGAGTAAGTAATCCTAACAACGAAGCTGTTTATTTGAGATAAGACTCGGCGGCGAAGAGCTTGAGCTTGGGAGTGAGAAAAGCGGAGATCTCGGCGGGTTCTTCGAGAGGTAGGCCCCGTAGTGTCCAGAAACTCGAATCGTCGGTATTTCATGCCACATCCCGGTAGTAGTAGCGCAGCAGTCCTCCAAGCCTCTGCCGACATTGCACCTCACCCTCACCGCCCGAACCGAACTCCGGCTCGATGATCGTGTTATCCAGACCCTGGTGGTTCCTCTCGCAGTGATAGTGCTCGCAGAACTGGTCGACCGCCCGTCTCAGCGATCCCTCACCGATCAGTACCATCCGGCTCAGACACTCCGCCTTGATCGAACGCACAAACCTCTCCGCAAATGCGTTCAAATTGGGAGAGCGTGGCGGCAGGCGCACCGATTTCACTCCGGCGCCCTCAAGGATCGACAGGAACTCTTTTGTGAACAGCGTCGACCGATCGTGGATCAGGTACCGACACCCGGAGAGGAAGCCGTCCACGCAGTCGGTGAGATTTCGCCCGACCTGCTTCATCCACTCCCCGTCCGGTTCAGGCACAATCCCGGCGATGTTCACCTTGCGAGTCGAGAGCCGGATCACGAACAGCACGTGGTAGCGAACGAGCCCGCGCAGCGTCCACATCTCCACGGTGAAGAAGTCCGTGGCGCCCATCACGTCCCAGTGCATCTTGAAGAACTCCGCCCAGGTGGTCTTCCGTTCGCGCTCCGGCGCCGGTTTCATTCCTGCCTGC
>JBLHKE010000090.1:0-15771 GCA_047619485.1 Verrucomicrobiales bacterium
ATATCCCCAAAAACCAGTTCACGGTTCACAACCCGCGACACCACATGATAGCAGTTAGCTTTCGGAGCATCGCCAAGAAGGGAAGAACGTAATCGTCTCATTTCAGTAGTCTAGCAGGTAGATTTCCGTTGTCTAGTGTCAGACACTTAAATTTCCAGACACTTAAATTTCCCAGTTGTCTAGTGTCAGACACTTAAATTTCCCAGACACTTAAATTTCTCCACGCCGTTGTCTATTTTGGACTCAACTTGCAAACGGACTTTTTCAGGAAGCCCTAATTTGGACTTGGCAGTAATCATCTGTTCGCGATCGGAAATAAGGAGTCGCAGTCGCAATAGCACCACCATAGAATACGAGCCCACATGAAACTACCAACACACGTTCTCGCCCTGTTCGCGCTCACAATCTACTCTGCTCCGGCGGATGAGGACTCGAAGTCGACCGAGAAATTGATCTTCAAGACGGAGTGGAAGGGCGAGCGGATCACTTTACCACCGCCCTTCGCAAAAGACATGAAGCTGCAGGGGATCGAAGAGATCAGGTTTGCGCCTGGCATGTTTAAGCCAGACTCGGATTCGTTTTTCTCCTACGTGTTCGTCTTTTCCGTTCCCGGGGAAAAGAAGCTGAGCGAGAAAGTGATCAAATCGGAAACGCTAACTTACTACCGCGGTCTCGCAAAGTCGGTGTTGGCGGGCAGGGGGAAAGAGGTTGATCCCAGCAAGTTTAAGTTCGAACTGGAGAAGGCAAAACAAGCGAAGGGAGTTCCAGCGAGTGTCGCCGATGCGAAATCGGTCGTGCAGTACACCGGCAAGCTCGATTGGATCGAACCATTCGCGACCGCGAAACCGCAGGTGTTGCACTTCGAGATCCAAGCCTGGGCGGATCCGAAAACTAAGCGCAATTACCTGTTCGTCGGAACGTCGCCGAAGGAAATCGACGACAAGGCAGAGATCTGGAAGAAATTGCGCAAGATACGCAGCGATTTCAAGGTCGAGGCGGTAGAGAGCTTCTCGAAATAAAGGTAGCATTGAACTACTTCGCGGCTCCGGCCAAGACCTGGAGGATACGGCGTTGGAGCTCAGTCATGGGTGTCTACCCGCTCCATCGCGCCGCCTTGTCTCCGTCAGGTTTTGTCTCGGTCAAGGGCACTTGATGTTCACGCGGGCTTCGACCACGACCCCCGCGATGGCGACTGGCCTAGTCTTCCACACCACCACTTACACCGACACCGGAGCAGACGGCTGCGCTTCCACCGCTCCCGTGTCTACCTCCGCCTCCCCAATAAAGGCGCGTTTGGTGCCAGCGGATTTTCCTCGAAATAGCTCGGATCTGCTTGAGGATCCTTGCAATGAAACGAGCCCTTCTATCCACTCTCACGGCATTGTTGGCCAGCCTGAACGCTTCGACTGCGCTCGCTGAATCGAAGCCAAATATCATTTATCTGATGCTGGACGAGTGGGGGTATTTCGAGTCGGGTCACATGGGGAATCGCGATCTCGTGACGCCGAATATCGATCAGTTTGCGGCCGACGGCATGCGCTTCACGAACGCGCTAGCCGGAGCTCCAGTCTGTGGGCCGACCCGTTGTGTTCTTCTGACCGGGCTCCATTCTGGCCACAGCTCGATGCGGAGCAACAACGGCTTCACTCCGATTCGTGCAGATGAACCGACGCTCGCCAGTATGCTCAAAACGCAGGGCTACGCGACCGGCGGATTCGGCAAGTGGGGGATTGGCGGACGCGGCACTTCAGGTGTTCCAGAGAAGCACGGCTTTGATGAGTTTTTCGGCTACTACGATCAGGTTCACGCCCATACTTTCTATCCAGCCTATCTGATTCGAAACAGCGAAGAAGTCCCGCTCGCAGGCAACGATGGAACCAGTTTCTACAAAGGAGAAACTCATGCCCAGGATGAGATCTTCAACGAATCGATCAAGTTCATCAAAGCCAATAAGGGCAAACCGTTTTTCTGCTATCTCCCATGGACTCCGCCGCACGGTCTGTGGGGCATCGATGAGGACGATCCATCTTGGCAACTGTTCAAAGACAAACCTTGGAAGGCCGGTCAACGCACCGAGAACGATGCCAAAGTCTATGCTGCATTCATGCACATGATGGATCGCCAAGTTGGTGAGATCATTACGACTTTGAAAGACTTGAAGATAGATGACAACACCGTCTTCTTCCTATGCGGTGACAATGGTGGTCAAGACTACTTCAAAACCAAACAACGTCCGCACGGGTTTTTCGGGCCAAATTTGAATTCTAAAACAGGCGAGAGATTCCGCGCCGGCAAAGGTTCGCTTTACGAAGGAGGGCTCAAGGTACCCTACCTCGTCCGCTGGCCGGGTGAAATCAAAGCGGGGTCGGTGAGCGATCACTTGTTCTACTACCCGGATGTCATGCCGACACTCGCGGCGATCACTCAGGCGCGATGTCCGAAGAGTGATGGATTGTCCTTCCTGCCGACTCTCCATGCCAAAGGCGATCAAGAGCAGCACGAGTTTCTCTACTGGGAATATGGCAACCAGACCGCGGTTCGGATGAAACAGTGGAAAGCCTACAAGGGAAAGAGTGGAAAATGGGAACTCTACAACCTTGCCAAAGACATCGAAGAGAATCATAGCCTCGCTGACAAGGAGCCGGAGATCTTAGCGAAGCTCCAAGCCTATGCAACACAGGCCCACGAGCCTGTCATCCCTGGCGAAATTTACGACAGAGACGTGGTCAATAAGGATCACTCCGCGGCGCCGCATGGGAGAAACCGCTAAGGCTTGTGGAGTTGAAGGGGGCTCCTCGGATCCGGTCTCTGGACACTAGCTCCGCAGCAAGCAAGTCCCGCGTGGATCCCGAGAAGGCATCAGTCCAAAAACCAATTAGAGACCCAAGCATCGATGAACACCCTTAAGAGCATGATCTGGATAAGGATTTGCCGTCCCCAAACTATGCGAGTAGCACGGGACGGATTAACGATCGGCAAACGCGGTATTAAATCTGATGATTCAAGACGACGCTTTCTAGCTTCATGACACAATCACTAGTCTAATACCCCTACGGCACGGTGATCTTCACGCGCATGAAGCGCTTGTCCGTAGCGGTGATCGGGGTGGTGTCGGTGGCCTTCCAGACCTCGACGTTGCCATCGTCGCTCAACATGACCTCCGTCGGATCTGGTTGCCAGTGCCCGACGTCTCCAGCGGACTCGACCTGCCACTGGGCGGTGGCGGTCTTGCTGCGGGGATAGGTTAATGTTAGGAAATCACCCTCGATCGCAACCCCGAGGAGATCGGCGCCGTTCGGGGCATTCGGGTCGAGCCCCATCGCATATTCGGCCGCGTTGCTGAAGCCGTCCTGATCCGGGTCGGCATTGCGGCCGATGATCGATTCGTCGCCGCTGTTGAATTGGCTCGCCGCCCAGCCGTCGTAGCTGCCCGTATCCCCACCGAGGGGCTGCCAGCTCTCTTTTTTTCCCCAACTGGCGCGTGCGCCACCCTCATCAATGATTCCGAGTGAGGCGCCGTGACCGTCGGTGACCGTGTACCAAGTGTCGTTGTATTCGAAATCGAGGATGCCGTAGCCGAGGCTAGTGATCTCAAGGCGCAGGCGCTCGCCACCGTTGCTGAGTGCCCCAGTGTATTCGCCGAGCACGCCGGCGGTACCGAAAGCGGCTTCGTAGGCAGCCTGATCCCGCACGATGAAGCCGCTCTCGCCAGGTGCTAGATCGACGGCCGGGAAGCTGATGGCCACGCCGTTGCTCATGCGGATCCCACCTAGGTTGATGGTGCCGCTGCCAATATTTTTTAGGCGCAAGAATTCAAGGTCGCCGTCGATCGGGTGATACATGATCTCGGTGATGCGCAGGCTCTCGAGCAACTGCGACTCGGTGGAGAGGTCGGTAGCGTTGGAGAAGCCCGGCGTCGGCAAATCGAAGTCGACGATGATGCTCGCACCATCGGTCTCGCGGCCGAAGGCGATGTCATTGCGCTGGCAGATGTAGTGGATCTCATCGATCTCGATGCCGTTGCTGCCGCTGATCGAAAGCCAGCCGTGGTCGGCGGAGAGTTTATAGGGTAGCTCGCTGCCGCCGGTCGCGCTGCCGCTGCCGACCGGATACAGGACGGAGAAACCACTACCGGCGATGAAGCTCAACGGCGGCAGCGAGTGGCGTTGCGGATCGGCAACCGGTTCGTCGGTAATGACCAGCCCGCCGAGCGCGACCGGCAACGTCTCTGCGTTGTAGAGTTCGACGAAGTCTTTGTCGAACGTGACCTGGGGACGCACGAGCCACTCGTTAATCTTGAGACTGTCGGGGTCGCCGAGCGGGTGCGGCTGGGCGTTGGCGGTGCTGATCGTCGGGTTGGTGAGCGCCCAGATCGTCAAGCCGGCGCCGGTGCGACTGATCGACAGGTCTGGGGGTTGTGGTCCGAAGCTGATGGTGTCGATCACTCCGCCACCCGCGTTGTAGAGCGTCACCAGATCGCCATCAGTATCGAGGCCGAACCCGATGAGGTCAGAGCGCAACAGCTGGTAGGCGCCAGGGTTGATCGTGCTGCCAGCCGGGAAGACGTAGCGCTGCGGGTTGGCCGGATCGTCGGACACGCTAAAGCCACTGAGATTGACGGGTGAGCTACCGCTGTTGTGCAGCTCGATGAAGTCGGGGAACACGCCGCCGCCGATGTCGATGGTGCTGACGTTGGAGGCCAGCACCTCGCTGATATAGAGATCACCACGGGGCGCGGTGAAGGTGCCGTCCGTAATGCCTGGCGTAAGCGCGGGCGGGGCACCGAGTTGGGCATCGACCAGCCCGGTGATGTAGGCTCGGCGCGTGTCCATGTAGCTCTTCAGGTCGCCGATGACATCCTGTGGCACCCAGCCGGTGAGGTGGTTGTCGAGCATCGCGTCAAACTGCTCGACCGAGAACGTGGTCTGTAGCTGTTCGCGCAAGGCCTGGTAGTAACGGGTGAGAACCCCGGCGTCCTGAAACAATGGGATGAGCGGCTCGAGCTCGTCGGCGCGCTCGATCATGTCGAAGATCGTGCTCTCCGGATTGGTGATGCTGCTGCCATCGCCCTGCCCGAGGATGGTATCGAGGTCGTGTGGAATGAAGATGAAACGCGTGTCGTCTAACCCGCGGTAGATACTGTAGTCGTCGTCGGTGCCGTTGGAGGCATTGGTCTCGCCGTTGTTTAGGATGGTCATCACCGCGAGCCATTGCATCCACTGGTCGAGATTGGCGACAGCTTCGACCTGCGCGATGTAGTCGGCTTCGCCCTGCACCTCGTTCATGACGCGCAGCCACTCGTCGAGGTCGGACCAGTCGTTCTCCGAGGCGTTGGTCTGCTTGTTCCAGCCATCGTTGAGGTAGTCCTGGACGTTGCCTTCACGATACGCCCAGTTGTTGTCGGGGCGCGTCTTCTTGTAGAGGTTGCCACCGGAGTCGACGAGGTGGCTATCGAGGAACTCCTCCTGCAGCGGCTGCACGTGGACGATGGAGCCATAGCCCTCCTCCCCCTGCTCTGAGCGGTCTGAGCCGTTGCGGCGCATCGCAATACGTTTCGTGTCAGGCGCGGGCAGGCCGGACGCCTGGAAGAATTTCATGCCGATGAACTGCAGCCAGGTGAACTGCGAGTTGAGGTTGAGCCGCGTCTCGCCGCTCCACGGGCGATCGCTGGCGAGGTTGACGCGCACCGGTGGTGGTGTGTCGTTGCGGCTGCTGGCTCCACGGATGCGTAGGCCGGCCTGGTAGCGCACCGAGATATCGCCGCAGTTGTCCGCAATGAAGGTGGCGTTGAGCTCGGCATTACTCTGGCGGTTGTCGAACGGGAAGCGGTCCTCGTCGAAGTCACTGATGATGGTGCGGTAGATCGAGTAGCTGCCGGTGAATTCCTCGTCGTCGAACTGGAACAGCGCGTTAGCGTTCTGCCCCGTATTGGTCGGTGCCGGCCAGGTACGCGTGTTCGTACCGTTACTAACACTGACATAAAATTCAACCACAGTACGGTCGGACTCGGCCGGGAGGAGGATGCCGAATTCGCCGTCGCCCGACTCGCCGTCGCCGTGCTGACCATCATCGAACATCGGACTGCTGGTGAACCCGCCCGGCGGATTGACTGAAATTCGGTGAAAAAGGGTCGCGCTGAGCGTGCTGCCATCGATGCCCTTCAGCTCGGCCGTGATGGTGACCGGCTCGGTCGGCTTCGGCACGGCTGGGCGATGCTTCACGTCGAAGACCAACGGCGCGGTATCGGTGTCCGCGACACTATTCGCGGCTCCCGGTGTCGGCGCCCCGGCACTTGCTGTCCAGTTCTGCCCGCGCCGGTTGCCCAGCTCGACGTTGACCAGCTCCAGCGAGCTACCTTCGCCATCGTGCTGTGCGAACCACTCCCAGCCCTGCTGACCGCCAGAGGTGAAGCTACGCCGCTCTGCCCAGTCGCCCTGGTCAGCGTAGGTGATATCATCAGACTCCGTACCAGTCGCATCGACCAGGCGGATACGTTCGCCCCGATTGCTCAGACCACCGGTCCAACCACCGACTAGCAGCGGCGCACTGCCGTAAGTGTTGGTGAACACCGCTGAATCTGCCGCCACCACTAGGTAGCCACCCGGCGGGATGACCACCGACGGTAGGACGAAATTGATCCCGCTGGTAAACTGCCAGCCGCCGACATCGATCGGCGCGTCACCGCGGTTGAAGAGTTCGACGAACTCCTCGGCATTGTTCTCCGATTGCGGGTGATACATGATTTCGCTGATGAGAATCGAGTCCGCAGCCGCAACGACCGCCAGCGTCACGGTGGTCACCGCCGAATCGAGGGTGCCATCGGTGGCGAGGTAGGTGAAGCTGTCGATCCCGGTGAAGTCTGCGATCGGCGTGTAGGTAAACGATCCATCGGCCGCGAGGTTCAGCACCCCGTTGGAGACATCAGCCACCGGGGAGGCGGTAAGTGTCGGCCCATCGACATCGACGTCGTTGGATAGCACGCCATCGGCGACAGGGATGCTGGTCGCCGTATCCGCTAGCACCGTGTACTCATCCCCGGTGGCGACCGGCTGATCGTTGACCGCACTGACATTGATTGAAACCGTCACCGGGAACGAGTTCTGCAGGCCGTCGTTGGCGGCGTAGGTGAAGCTGTCCGCACCAGAGAAGTCCGCCTCTGGCGTGTAGGTGAAAGAGCCGTCAGCAGCGAGCGAGACCGCCCCGTTCGACGCGTCACCCAGCAGCACGGCGCTCAGCGGCGAGCTCTCGTCATCACTGTCATTGCCGAGGACACCCGGCGCGCCGATGTTGAGCACCGCGTCCTCGACGACCAGGTAGAAATCGCCACCTGCTGAAGGGCGGGCGTTGACATGGATCGTGACGGTGGCAGCCTCAATCGATTGGAGACCGCCGTCGCTGACGCGGTAGGTGAAATTGACCGACCCGCTGGTCGAGACGCTAGGCGTGTAGCTAAAGGAGCCACCGGGGGTAAACGTGAACGTCCCCGAGCTCGGCTGGCCGACTAGGATCCCGTTGAGCACGGTGCCGGCATCACCGTCGATATCATTGGCGAGGTAGCCGAGCGCCGGAATGTCGAGGCGGCCCCCCGGCTGCGCGATGTAAACATCGTCGACCGCGACCGGACGGTCCGGGACATTTGCGATCGTCAGGGTGACGGTGGTCGCCGCCGAGTCGTCGATGGTGTCGTTGGCTATGTACTGGAAAGTGTCCACGCCGGCGAAGTTTGCATCGGGCACGTAGCCGAAGGAACCGTCAGCGTTGAGCGAGACCGTCCCGTTCGACGCCGGGGTCACCAGCGCCGCGGTGAGCGGGTCATCATCCGGGTCCTCATCGTTGGATAGCACCCCATTCGCCGCGTTGACCACCAGCGTCTCGTCTTCCGTCCCGCTGTAGTTGTCCGCTACCGTCTCCGGGATGTCGTTCGGCCCAGGGATGACCGTGATCGTGACCGTCGAGTTGCTGCTCAAGCTACCATCGGTCGCCGCGTAAGTGAACGAATCGCTGCCGTGGAAATTCAAGCCCGGCGTGTAGGTGAAGGTGCCATCGCTATTGAGCATGACACTGCCATTGGATGCATTGCTCACCAGAGTCGCCGCCATCAACTGCCCATCGAGTTCGATGTCATTGGCCAAAACGCCACCCGCCGAGCGGCTGGTGATCCCCGCCATCGAGAAGTCGAGCGCCAAGTCGCTACTGGTCGGCGTCGCCTGGTGCACTTCGACGGCAAGAACGTTAGTCCCCGTGACTAGCAAGGCCGAATCTACCGTGTGTCGAAAGAAGAAGCTCTCCAAACTACTTGGCAGGGCCGCATCGGCAAACTCGCCAGCATCAGCGTTGGGGGCGAGGTTGGTGCGGGCGATTTCCGTGCCGTTCAGGTAGACTGCGGAGCCGTCGTCCTGCCGGATCTCCATCGACAGCGCCGAGTAGAGCGACGGGTCGGCGATGTTGAACTCACGGCGGAAGTAGGTCGTGATGTACTTGTTGTTCTCGTCCGGACCAAAGTCGACCAAGGTCACCTCATCGCCCTCGCCGTAGCCGAGCTTGGCATTGCCGCTCTGCCACGCGCTATCGTCAAATGAGGATCCGAGCCAGGTGGTGCCGAGGTCACTGCCATCGTCGAGGAAGCTCCAGACGGCACCCCGGGGGAAAATGATATCGCGCGGCGTGTCACCCACGCTCACGCGCAAGTTGTCCATCGCCCAAGATTCATCATCGCCACCGTCCCAGTCGTTGCCACCGGCAAAAAACGTGATAGTCGCGGTCGAGTCCGTGTGTGGGATATCGCGCAGCCCGGCCTCGAGCGCCATGTCATAACCGTTGTCGAGACCGGGTCCCGCTGCGATCCCACTCCCAGAGGTGAGCTGAGCACCGGCCGGAGCGACGTAGGACTGGTCGGCAGGATCCTCATCGAAAAACTGGCTAAATACCGTCACACCATCGACCTGAATGACGAAGGTATCTGACTCGAAAGTGGTCGCGATCCCGTTCCAGGTATCAAGTAGAGCGAACAGGAACTCGATCGTCAGGCTGGTGTGCGCCGGCAGGTTCGTCAGCGTCAACACCGTCGGTGGCTGCACGCCATTGCTAGCCACGCCGGTCGCATTGCGGAAGTACTGGCCGACGAATTCATTGCCCACCTGACCGATCCCCGCAAACCCTTCGACGCTCGTGAGCCCACCTCCGCCGCTCAACTCCGGCACCAGCCCGCTGTCGAAATTCGTCGAGAATACCAAGTCACCACTGCCGCTCTCAGAGATCACCAGCGGGATATTCTCATCCGCCAAGTAGCTGTCCGGATTGGCGATCGGCGCATCGTCGGCCGCGCTGATCGTGATCGTCACCGGTACCTCCACCGAGCTTGCCGCACCATCGCTGGACATGTAGCCGAACGTGTCGGTGCCGAAAAAATCTGCCGCGGGCGTGTATAGGAATGATCCATCACTATCAAGCTCGACCGAGCCGTGTTCCGGCTGGTTAGAGACCGACGCGCTGAGCGCCTGGTTCTCGACATCGCTATCGTTGGCCAGCACGCCAGTCAGGGCGGGTACCGATAAGGCCACGTCTTCCGCCGTAGCGTAGGCGTCTGGCACGGCCTGTGGCGGATCATTTACCGGCGTGATCGTGATCACCACCGTGGCATTGTTCGAGGAACCGGTTGCGTCCACCGCGTTGTAGGTAAAGGCATCAGTCCCAGAGAAGTTCGCGTTCGGAGTGTAGATGAAAGTCCCGTCGGCCTGACCGACGAGCGTGCCGTTCGAGGGATTGGTCACCAGCTGCGCTGTGACGTCGCCGGCCGCTCCCGTGTCGTTCTCGAGCACGCCCGCCGTCCCACCGGCGAACTGCAGCACGACGTCGTCGAACCAGACGTTGGCAAACTCGCTGTTGCGGCGCGAGGAGTTGTTGTAAAACCCCAGCGCCAACGTGTGGCTGCCGGCCGAGAGAGCGAGGCTACGCGTCTCCTGCTGCCAGCCGCTGTCGCCGCCGTCCGCGAGGTGACTCACCGAGCTGTCGGTATCATCACCGTAGCGCGTGCCGTCGACGTCGAGGATCACCTGCGTAAATTCTCCGTCATCCAAGGCGTCCTCGTTCAGCTGGCGGTAGCGGAAAGAAACCTGCACCGTGCCGGGCGCATCGAGTTCAAAATCGCGCGTCCAAGCGCCGGATTTCGCCCCTCCCTCAAAAAAGTTCCCCCGCCCGAGTTCGATGTTAAGCGCATTGCTATCGTTAAATCCCTCACCAGCTGCCAGCCCCCCATCGTTGCGGTTAGGATTGAAGGTGCCGAAAAAATCTCCCTGGTAGATGAAACCCGCCGTGCCCGAAACACCGTTGCTCAGCGAGAGGTCGATACCGATATCGCTGCTGGTCAGGGTCGTCTGGTGCACCTCCACCGCAATCACGTTTGTCCCGGCCACCAGCAGCCCACCCAAGCTGAGCGCCCGTACCGAGTAGTTGCCCTCATTACCTGTCTCCGGAGCCAGGCTCGTCGTCGAGATCGCCCCAGCCGGCAAGTTGAACCGGTCCACCTCCACGCCGTTGATATACATTACAAAACCATCGTCGATCAGGAAACTTATCAACCAGTCCGACTCCGCCGCCTGCGCTGCGGTGAGCGTGAAAAAATTCCGGAACAGGTAGGTGGAGACCAAGTTCTCCCCGTTGCCAGCGGCGCCGATCCCAGCGAGGAAATCTGACGCGCCATCGAAGCCATCGATGCCACCCGATTGCAGCGGCATCGCGCGATTGCTCCAGGTACCGACCGTCGACGTCGCCGGGTTGAAGGCAATCGAGTTCCAAGCATTGCCCGATGAGTCCACCGGGTATGGATCATTCGAGCCGTTCTGGTTTTCGATCTCGTCGAGATAATCCCAGTTGCCATCGAAGCTGATCGTGGTCGAACTCGACTCCTCGAAGTCAGCATCTATCAGTGGCGTGTTGCTGACCACCAATGGCACATCCTCGGCGGTCGTGTAGGCATCGTTGACCGCAGTGGGGATCGCAAACAGCAACGATGGGAAAAAACTGGAGCAGAAAAACGCACACACTAGAAAGCGGTGCAGGGGAGGTGGGAAACCGAGCATGGTAGGCGGGAAAAGGACTGGCGGGAATGGGGGGTTGAGGGCGTAGGGCGAGCCGAAAGATAAGGCCTCATGGCGCCCTACGTTAATGAATATTTGATTACGATATTAACTTAGAAATTGTTACTCACCCCGGTGACATTAATAACAATCGGTGCCAAATCTCACCCAAAACGCTGACACACGGCTAGTTCGCCCCGTCCAAGCCCCGGATCAGCTGATCCCGCAAACCCACTTCCGAGATCGTCGCTGCCCACTCGCGCGCCGCCTCGGCGTCCTGCCCGACGATGCCCCGCACCAGCGCCACCACCGCCGCGTCGCGTGTGTCACCCGGTTCGAGTTGCTCGCGAATGAAGTTCGATGCCGCGACGCTATCGCGCTTCAACCACTCCTCAATCAGTGGTGGGACAGCCGCGACAATCCCATCGGCGAGGAAAGTCTCACCCGCCGTCTGCGGATCGCGTTGCGCCCATGCCTTCGCCACCTCTCTGGCACTGGCATCGGACTCTGCCACGTGCTCCGCCGCGGCTGCGTAGATCACCTCCACGTCTTCGTATCGCAACCACTGGTTGAGCACCGCTGTTCCGCCCTCGACGGATTCCGCCGCCGTCGCTGCCGCGAATGCCTCAGCAGGATCCGCCTCCGCCCAGGCCGAAAAGAACACTGGCGCCACGCTCGCTCGATGTGCCTCAGGGACGCGATCGAACCAACCGTCACGCCGCGTAGCATCGTTGGCGACCAGCTGGGCGAGCAGCCCGTTGGGCGTGCCCACCTCAGTCGATGCCGCCAGCACCACCGCACGATCCGGATCGCGCCGGAAGAGCTCTGTCACGGCATGCGCTGGAAATTTTCCGATCGCCTGTTCGAACTGCTCGTCCGAGAGCGTGCGCACCCACGAGCTGCTCATCCCAGAGGCATCGAGTTTGCCGTGCTCCATCACCACATCGAATGGCACCCCATCGACACGATTACCAATCAGCTCTGCGACCTTCTCCTCCGGCAAAACCCCAGCCCCCTCCCCCAGCACCCAAGCCAAGCCAGCCTCCGGATCGTCATCTAACCAGGTCTGAAAAATTCTCGCAGCGACCTCCGGCGCCGCCGGATCCAAACGCGCCGCCGGATCCTCCATCACCCACAGCCACTGCAACTCCTCAGTCGTCTCGTCGAATAGTTCCTCATCTTCAAACGCGTCGCGGTTCTCGGCCAGAAGCGCCTTCGCGGCACTAGGATCTTGGGTGCCATAGGCCTCCAAGAACAATTGCAGCACCTCCTCCCGATCGCTCGCATCCTTCAGCCTCATCAATTCATTCATCACCGCCTCGCCATCATTCACACCGAGGTCGAACAGAAACTCCACGTCCGTCTCGTCCTCTGCGTAATCGATCATCCAACGCACTGCCACCGCCTCAGACATCATGTAGAGTTGCTCACCGAACACATCCTCATCGAAATTGTCCTCGAACGCTTCCGGATTGCGCGCCTTCAGTTCCGCCATCGTTTCCGCCCCGAGTTCCGGATCCGACGCCCACAGATAAGGCAAAACATAAGACGATATCTCGCCAGAGATCTCCGGCTGTAGGTTTTGCAACATGGCGATGGCCGAGTCCGGCGACACCTCCGTCCAACGCGCAAACATCAGGACACCCACCGACTCGTTGTCGTCAAACATCCACTCCAACAATTCCTGCGCCCCCTCGCTAACGCCGGTGAGATCCTCCTCACCGTAGACCGCCAACAGCTGGTTCATCAGGGTCTCAAAATCAGCCGCCTCAAAAGTGTTCAGCCAGACAATCAGCGCTTCGACCTTCGCTTGCGTCCCATCCAAATTCGACCAGCGCACAGAGAATTCATTCACATCGGCCACCTTACCCGCAGAGACCTCGGTGGTTTTGCTCACACCCGCTACTTTACCACCCGCAGTCCTGCCTCCGCCCACGACGGATTTTGATTTCCCTGCCACTGCCGCGCCATCTCCACTGAATGGAGAGCGTGACAGCACCGCCGCGAGAACCACTCCAGCCATCAGGCAAGCACCACCGATCAGCGCGTCTCGAAGCCAATGATTCCTCATGATCCCGGCGGGAAAAGTTGTGGTTGATCCGAACCAGGCTGGGTGAATAGAAGAGCGTCAATCGCATTCGTGCGCGGCCGTGAAGGCGGACTGATCAAGCGCTCGAATACTTCCAGCTGATCGTTCGCCTCCGACCACGTTCGGGCGTCCTTGGGGTTCATGCGCTTCCACCCCCGCAGCGATTCCTCGAACAGCAACTGCTTCACTGACCCCTCATCGAGTTGCTGCACACGCTCGAGCATTTCACTGCTCACTGCCGCACTTCGGCTGCTCGGAATGAAAACAGCTCGTAAATAATTCATCCTTAACCGATCTGATTCAAGCGTGGCGGCGAAGGCATTTGCACCGGCTAGATCTGCCTTGTCCCAAGCGCTGCCAATACCACTCAGCGCAAAAGCACGATCTTTAGACCGCCCGAGTTGAGCTACCTCGGATCGCGCCCGCTCTGGATCGTTGCGATAAAACGAAGCGAACGATCGCGATACCATCCCCCCGCTAAGCCGCCCTGGAACCTCCGCCTTCACCACAACATCAATCGCCTCCTCGCCAGCGAAATTCCAAAAACGCTCCAATTCCATCGATCCCACCTCGAGCGCGCGCTGCCAGAACACCTCCCGATCCATGTTCGGCATCTGATTGAACAATGTCGTCATCGCCCTCGCAGCGCCCATCGGATACTGGGTGTCCGACAATTGCGCAAACAGCGCGTCGAAGCCTTTCAATTCCAGCAAGGCGGTCATCACTCCATCCTCCTCAACCTTGCCGGCGATCACCCAATGCAACAGCTGATCTGGATCCTCCTTCAACATCCGCTCGACGATCGCATCACGCACCAGGCTGCCGACCCCAGTCATGTACCCATCCGGTATACGCTTCACCGACTCCCGGTACAATTCATCGAGTTCGTCCAGCGGCGTCTCCCGCACCAACTGTAGGTAGCCGAGCATCGATTCACCAAACTTGCCGCGCCTTCCCCGGCGCACCGTTTCCATCGCCTCCCCTGCCCCGCCACCCGAATCGCCACCCACCACAGCCGCCGTCGGCTGCGTCGCCGACCATTCTTGCAACGAAGCGCCTCCCTCTCGATCAGAGCCAGCGTCACCATGATCACGGAAAGCCACCATACCGCCAGCAAAACCAGCAACAGCGAGCGCAATCCATGTGATCAGGCGAATCAACATCCCTGAGATCGTAGTGTCCCGAGAGAAAAATGCCAAGCCCGGACTCCAAACGAATCAGCACTACCGAGAAGAATGAAGAGCCCCCCCCACTAGCAGGCGCGCCAAAAATATGAATAGCTCAGGGTAGGCTATGGCGATCACTTCGAGATTACCTGGTCATCTTGGATCTTCTCAAGGTCGTCGATGCAGCCAAGGATATGCGGCAGGATTTTTCCGCTAGGATCCGACACCTGATATATTCGACAATCATGCTCTGACCTTGCCGCGATCGCGCGCGCCTGAGCAAGGAAAATGAAAGAACGTCCACGGCCGTCGCGTTGGTATCAGTCATGACAACCAAAGGCACCCGAATCCTCTCCGCCCTCGCCCTAGCGAGCCTCACCATCTTCCTCTGCCAGTGCAGTGTCGGTCCCGTCAGCGACACCGCCTACGATTTCCGAGCTACCAGCGAAGCACCACAAAGCAGAATGGTGAGCAAAAAACGCTCCCCGAGCCTCGGCACGACTTGGGGGGAAGCACGCGACTCACGCATCAGCAACACCGAGTTCGTCCGCGCCACATCGGCTCCCGTAAGCAGCCACACCATCCACTACAACAGCGAAAGCAACATCCCCGGCTCAAGCAAGCGCACCAGCCAGCCGTTCTACGACGGCACCGCCAGCATCGGCATCAAGAGCAGCAGCCGCTACCTGAAAGCCCGCGCGTCAGGCACTCGTAAGTTTGTCATCGGCGAGTATGGCGACCGCTACACCATCTACGTCAAGAACCACACCAACCAACGCATCGAGGTCGTGCTCTCGGTCGACGGCCTCGACGTGCTCGACGGCAAGTCCGCATCGACACGCAAGCGTGGCTACGTCATCGCCCCGCGCGGCAAGATCACCGTCGAGGGATTCCGCCGCAGCTACGAGAGCGTCGCCGCCTTCCGCTTCGGCAGCGCCGGTTCGTCCTACGCCGGCCGCACCACCGGCAGCACGCGCAACGTCGGCGTCATCGGCGCCGCCATCTTCCGCGAGAAGGTCACCGACTGGGACACCCGCAAACACGCCAACCCATTCCCCGGCGAACACGGCAGCGGGCAATTCTCCCACCCACCGCAACGGTAGCGGAGCCAGGTAGCTGATTTCGCCATAAGTTGGCCGCGCCTCATACAAACAGGCGCACCGATTGTAATCGCGAGCCACCCGCCTAAGCGTAGACTCTTGGCATGGAAAACCTCCTAGCAGCCCTTGCCCCACTGGTCGTTTTCGGCGGACTCTTCACCTGCAGCCTATTCGCCTGCAAGACTTGGATCTCGCGCGCGCTGTTCACCATCGCTATGCCTCTCGTCTACGGCATGCTCGGCTTCCTCTGCCTGGTGATCCTCGGCTGCATCGCCATGCTGATGCCAAGCGGAATCGAGTCGATCCTAGACGCACTCGCCATCCCCATCACGATCACCGCC